>CALCCH010000585.1 GCA_937899855.1 uncultured Saprospirales bacterium
GGCACTGCTTAAATCTCCCGTCCTTTTCTACGCCCTCACCTCCCGGATCAAAGCCAAAGCCGCTGCACAACGCTCCCTCAACAAACCATAATCCCCCTCCGCCACAAGCGCCTTGCCGATCAGCTGCGAACCCATCCCCACGCACAAAACCCCCGCCCCAAACCAAGCGCGCAAGCTCTCCGCCGTCGGCGACACACCCCCCGTCGGCATGATCCGAGTCCAGGGCTGGGGGCCCAGGACCGATTTTACAAAACCGGGGCCGTAGGTGCTCCCCGGAAACAATTTGACCACCTCACAACCCAATTCCTCCGCACGGGCAATCTCGGTCAAGCTCCCGCAGCCGGGCGACCACAGGACCTTGCGCCGATTACAGACCACCGCGATGTCCTCCCGCAGTACGGGCGTCACGATGAAGTTGGCACCGAGTTGCAAGTACAGACTCGCCGTCCCCGCATCCGTCACCGACCCCACCCCCAGGATCATCCCCGGCAGTTCGCGCAGGGCGTATTTGTTCAAGGCCGCAAAAACCTCATGGGCAAAATCCCCGCGGTTGGTAAATTCCAAAAGCCGCGCGCCACCTTGGTAACAAGCGTCCAAGACCTGCTTGCCCACCGCTACGTCCGCATGGTAGAATAGCGGCACCAAGCCAGTTTCTTCCATGACCCGAAACACTTGCCATTTTGTATACTTTGCCATAACATTTGCATTGATAAAAGGTACGTCCAAACCTAGCGACTGACCCGACCACTCGCGTCGCCCGACATTAATTTTTCGACTTCCGCCACCGTTACCAAGTTCGCATCCCCAAAGATGGTGTGCTTCAAACAGGAGGCCGCCACCGCAAAATCCAGGGCCTTTTGGTCGTCCTTGGCGTAGTGGATCAAGCCGTAAATCAGGCCGCCCATAAAGCTGTCGCCGCCCCCCACCCGATCCACAATGTGGGTGATGTCGTAGGTCGGGGCCTGGTACAGGTTTTCGCCGTCGTAAAGCACGCCCGACCAGGTGTTGTGCGAAGCGCTGATCGAGCCGCGGAGGGTGGTGATGACTTTTTGGGCCCGTGGAAACATCGCCATCAATTGCTGGAGGACCGACCGGTAGGATTCGGCGGCCACCGAATGCCCCTGGGTGACATCCACCCCCTCGGGATGCAAACCAAAGTGTTTCTCCGCATCTTCTTCGTTGCCGAGGATCACATCACAACCCGCCACCAGTTCGGGCATCACCTCGCCGGGAGCCTTGCCGTAGTTCCACAGCTTTTTGCGGTAGTTCAAATCGGTTGACACGGTGATGCCCAGGCGATTGGCCATCTGGATGGCTTCCAGACAAGCGTCGGCGGCGCCCTGCGAAATGGCGGGGGTAATCCCCGTCCAGTGGAACCACTGCGCATCTTCAAAAATGGCCGCCCAATCGATCATTCCTTTTTCGATCGTCGACATGGCGGAGTGGGCGCGGTCGTACACCACTTTGCTGCCGCGGCTAACGGCGCCGACCTCCAGAAAGTAGATGCCCAGCCGCTCCCCCCCCCGCAGGATGTGCCGGGTACCGACCCCTCGCTTGCGCATTTCCATCAGGGCGCAGTCGCCGATGTCGTTTTGGGGCAAACGGCTGACAAATTCTACCGGTAAGCCGTAGTTGGCCAGGGAGACCGCTACGTTGGATTCGCCGCCGCCGTAGATGGCGTCGAAGCGGTTGGCCTGGGAAAAGCGGTTTCGGGCCGGAGGGCTCAGGCGCAGCATGATTTCTCCAAAGGTTACTATCTTTTTCATATCTATGGTTTGGTGGGTGTTGCCAAAATTTGCTGGCCGCTTCCCGTGCTAAATTCCCAGCGCTTGACCGCCCCCCACTTGGATGGTCTCGGCGGTGAGGAAGGCGGCATCCTCACTGACCAAGAAGGCAATGACGCCGGCCACATCCTCCGGTTTGCCCAAGCGGCCCAGCAGGATGTTGTTGGCCCAGGAGGCAAACACCTCCGGTTTGGTGGATTTGATTTGTTTGTGAAAAGGGGTATCGATCGTACCGGGCGAAACAGCATTGACCCGAATCCCGTATTCCGCCAAGTCCTTGGCCAGGGCGCGGGTGATGGCGTGTACCCCCGCCTTGGACGTTCCGTAGATGCCCGCTCCGGGGCCGCCGGCATTCCAAGCGGCGTTGGAGGTATAATTGATGATGGTGGGATGTGCCCCCTTTTTGAGGAAGGGAATGGCCGCCCGGGAGGCAAAGAATACCGAGTCCAGGTTTAGGGCCATGACGAAGCGGTAAAAGTCGGTTGTCATCCCTTCGAAGCGCGACCGGCCACCCAAGCCCCCCGCATTGTTGACCAGCACGTCGATCTTTCCGTACCGCTCCCCAATCTGGGTAATACTGGTGGTGACTGCTTCCTCTACGGTAACGTCAAATCCACAGTATTCAGCCGTGATCCCATCGGCCCGGAGTTCCGCAACCCTTTGGGCGCCCTTGGTATCTTCAATGCCGTTGAGGATGACGGTAAATCCATCTTTCCCCAATCTTCTGGCCACTTCAAAGCCAATTCCACCGGTGGCACCGGTTACGATAGCTACTTTATTGTTACTCATGTTGATTGATTTTTTGATCTGCGATCTAGTTGGCCACGGAATAGTCGAAGCAGCCAACGGAATTACTTATTTAATTAATGGTTTCAATGGTTCAATTTTCGGACACAAGGTCCAGATGCTGGCCAGGGCAATCAGGGCCAGGGCCGCACCGATGATAAAGGCCGGAGTGTAGTTGCCATCGGCGGTAAGCCAGGGTACGAGCGCGGTGAGTCCTACCGCCCCCAACTTCGCCGCCATCCCCGAAAGCCCGGCCAGGGTGCCGACGGTCTTGCCCCCAAAAAAATCGCTGGGCAAGGTTTGTACATTGCCAATGGCGGTTTGGAAGCCAAATAGAATCACTGCCATCAAGAGGACGGCCGCTACCGGGCTACCGGGCCGCGACATCGCCAGGAGGGCGGGTAGCATGATCAAACAGCCCAGGGTGATGACCAACATACGGGTCCGGTCGACCGTCCAGTCTGCTTAGATTCGGTTCTGAGCCAGTATGCCCCCTAACCAAGCCCCCAGCATCGCCCCAACGTAGTGAACCCAGCCGTAGATGCCAATCGTTTTGACATCCATACCGTTGACTTCGGAGAGGTAAAACGGAATCCAAAACACGAACAGCCACCAGATTGGATCGATGACCGCCGAGGCGATGATGACGCCCCAACTTTCCTTATGGGACAACAGTTGTCGCAGGGACGGATTGTAGCCTTCGTCAAAGTCACCGTCCCGATCCAGGTCCTGGTTTCGCTGGCCATTCAGGATGTACTGCCGTTCTTCCTCCGTGATCCAGGGATGCGAGCGGGGGGGCGCCTTGACCAAAATCAGCCAGGGAATCAACCAGAGCATTCCCGTAATTCCGATCAGGATAAAGATCGTCTGCCAGGGAAAATGCACCGACAAAAAGGCGATGAGCGGGATGGAGATGATGCCCCCAATGGCAGCGCCCGAGTTAAAAATCCCCTGAGCCAAAGCCCGTTCTTTGGTCGGAAACCATTCCGCGTTGCCCTTGGTCGCTCCCGGCCAGTTGCCCGCCTCCGCCATCCCCAGGATGGCCCGGAAGAGGCTAAAACTTAGCACCCCACGCGCTAGCGCGTGCAGCGCCGTCGCCACCGACCAAATTCCGATCGACAGGGCAAAACCAAGGCGCGTCCCTACCCAGTCGAAAATCCGACCGAAGATGGCCTGGCCAAAGGCGTAGGAAAACACAAAGACCACCGAAATCAGGGCGTAAATTTCCTTGCGCTCCAGATCGGTCTTGTCCGGGTAGAGATCTACCGAGATGGCGGGCCACAAGACATTGAGCGATTGTCGGTCGATGTAGTTGATCACCGTTGCCAAAGCAATCAGGCTCACCACCCACCAACGTAATCCTTTTAGTTTCATCGGTTGAGTTTAGGAGGGGTTAAGCGTCCAAAAAGTCGTCGCGTTTGGGACTAAAAACGTCGATCAAACGGCCGGCTTGCAAACAGGTACAACCGTGCATCACCATCGGGGGAACGTAGTACGAATCTCCGGCCTTGATGAGTTTGACCTCCTCGCCAATCGTCATTTCAAAGGCCCCACTCTGGACGTAAGTCACCTGCGAATGGTGATGCTGGTGCAGCTGGCCAATCCCTCCCGTTTTAAAGTCGGCAACCACCAGCATGATCTTATCGTCGTAGCCGTGAATCTGTCGCCGCAGCAGGGGATCTACTATTTCCCAGCTTTGCTCGTCTTGTTGGAAGAAGGTTTTACGTCTTTTTTCCGTATTCATGATGTTGTTTTTTGTAGTAAATAAGGTCCCCGCCAATGCAGCACCTCTCCGTCCACTTCTACCCGGTGCGGGCTCTCCGGAGCAGCATCGGCGTTGGCCAGGGCCAGGGTCCAGTACTCCCCGGCCAGGGTTTGGATTTGGACCACGGTATGGGTCTCGGTATCGTGGAGTAAGGTCACCGAGTGCAAACCCGAAAATGGGTTCTGGGGAATTTCGCTGACCGGATCGTAACGGCCGTGCGATTCGACCACGGAGACAAAAGTCGTCGAGCGAGCCCGGCGTCGTTGGATAAAGACGGGATCGTGGCGGAGGTTAAAATGGGGATCGTTCGCGCCGCCCCGGGCCAGTATCCACTCGTCTTGCGCTTGCGTGGCGGTGGTGAGGGTAAAAAATTTGCCGTGCGACAGCCAGCTCATTTGGGCCGACTGCCCGCCGGGGGAAGCCGTGGCCTCCCGCCACAAGTGCTGGTAGCCATGGGCCGTGCCGAGTGGTGCCAAGCGCTGGGTGGAGCTCACGTAGTCGACGTCGCTGGACAGCAGGTGGCCCGTAAACCACAGCGGCAAATCGTACTGGTTTTCCCGCTCGGAACGAACCCGAAAGACGTCGATCAACAGGGGATTGGGAAAAGACGGCGCCTCCAGTACGACCAGGCTGCGGTGCAGCTCGGTCCCCGGATAGGCATGCCGCTCTTTGGCGCTAACCAGCTGGCCCGCTTCCCCCGCCAGCTCCAAAAAGTACCGCTCGGGATGGTGGGCTTCCCCCAATTTCACCTGGCCTTCGTAGTGCGAGGCTTCGTTGACCACCAGGGTATTGTGGGCGATGCTCTGCTTGGCAAAAGATTGGTTCTCCGGCAAGTAACGTCCCCCACCCTTCTGATCGATATTGACCCAACGCGCCGCTCCGTAATCCTGTACAACCTCCCCTACTTCGTCGTAGAGCGAATAAGACAACTTGTCAAAGTGGCCGTGTCCCATGCCGTGCGCGGAATATTTCATCACCAGACAAAGCTCCCCGTCCGATGTCCCGGCAGCCCGGACGATGGCGACGCCCCCCTTTTGCCCCTCCGCCCCATCGCGATAGGCGATGGAGGGAGGGCGAAATTTTTTCGCCAGGCCTTGGGCCAGCGCCCGCGCTACGGCAAAACCACTGTCGTCGAGGAGCACCCGCCCCTGCTCGGCAGCAATCGATAGCAGCCGGGGGTCTCGCCCAAAATCGGAGTAGGCGATATCTACCGCCGCCACCACTTCTCGCGCCTTCCAGGACATGCCCTTTTGGGCGTCATTGATGGGAAAAAACTGCCCCTGCGCATCGGTCTGGTGCAGCAGGGCCCAGACCGCTTTTTGTAGGATGCTATCGCGGTAGGCATAAATCTCGAGGTCGGGGCGGTTGTTGGCCAGCGCCTTGGCAAACAGCAGGAAGGGCGTCATGGCGTAGCGGAGGTAATAGGGCCCCTCGGTAAAATAGCCATCGGGCGAAAAGGAATAATCCAACTGGGCCAAAAAACCCGCCTGCCGCTGTCCTTCGATTTGGATAAAGCCACCGTCGTTATCGAGCGTGTTGGGATCGATCGAGTCGTTTGGGAGGCCGTATAGGGCCCGCTGGACCAATTCGGTATCGTGCATCGCGAGCCCCATCATGCCTACGGCGGCATTGCCCCAGGTACTGTGGTTGTGAATGCGATTAAAAAATTGGGGATTGTCGAGGGAAATAAAATCGGCTAGGGGGCGGAAGAGGTCTTTCTCCAAAAGGGCGCGTTCTCCGGGCGTCAAAAAATCGTAAACGCAGTCGTAAGCCTGACTGGCGTACACCAGCCAGTTGGCGTCGTTGAGGCATTGCCAGAAAATTTTGCCCGTAGCGTAGGACCGCTGGGTCGGGTGCGGGCCCCACTTGGGGTACTCCGCCGCGTAGCGCAAAAACAGCTCGCGGATGTAAACGGCGTATTTTTTCGCTCCCGTAATTTGGTAGAGGTTGCCCGCTTTTTGTAGGATAAAGAAATTCTTTTTGTGGCGT
>CALCCH010000586.1 GCA_937899855.1 uncultured Saprospirales bacterium
GGCCCGGCTACTCCACGACCTACGCCAGCGCAAGCGAACGGTGAAGCTGACCTGGAACAATCCCTCCGACGACGAAATCAAGGAACTGCCTTTCCACCTCTACCTCAACGCGTTTAAAAACAACCAGTCGACTTTCTTCCGCGAAGGCGGAGATCCCTTTGGTATCCGCTCGGACGATTCGGAAGAAAACCGCTGGGGCTGGATCCACATCGATCACTTTGAAGACCAACTGGGCAACGACCTTTCCGCCGAAGTCGAGTACATCCAACCCGACGACGACAACGAGGCCGACCAAACCGTGGCGCAGGTGCGTTTGCGCGAACCCATTCCGCCCCGGGGCAGTATCGTGGTCACCCTGGACTTTACCGCCAAGATTCCCCGGGTACTGGCCCGGACGGGCTACGCGGGCGATTACTACCTGATGGCGCAGTGGTTTCCCAAGATCGGCGTTTACGAACCCGCCGGGATGCGCTACGCCAAAACGGGACAGTGGAATTGCCACCAGTTCCACGCCAACTCCGAATTTTACGCCGACTTTGGCAATTACGATGTAGAGCTCACCCTGCCCGATCATTTTATCGTCGGTGCCACGGGCTCCCTGCGGGACGTCCGTAGTGACGCCAGTACCCAAACCAAAACCTGGATCTACCGTGCCGAAGATGTCATCGACTTTGCCTGGACCGCTTCGCCCCGTTTTGTCCTGTTGAGCGACAAGTGGGAGCACGTCGATATTCGCCTCTACATCCAACCCGAACACCGCGGCCTGGCCGATCGCTACCTCCAGTCGGCCAAGGAGAGCTTGGAGTATTTTGACGAACACCTGGGCCGCTATCCCTACCCAACGCTCAGCATCGTCGATCCTCCCATCGAAGGGGGGCAGTCCGGTGGGATGGAGTATCCGACTTTTATTACGGGGGGGAGTTTTCACGAACTGCCCGACGGTTTGCGCTTTGTGGAGATCGTGACGGTCCACGAATTTGGCCACCAGTACTTTATGCAATTGTTGGCCACCAACGAGTTTGAGGAGTCTTGGATGGATGAGGGTTTTAACACCTACTTCGAGGCGCGGATCATGGATCACTACTACGGAGAAAAAACTTCGTCGGCGAACTTTTTTGGCTTTCGCTACGGTGGGGCCGAAGGGGCTCGCGGGGGCTACGTCAGTATGAGCAATCCCAAGATTGCGGAAAATTTTCGGCCGGTCTGGGAATTCAAACACGGGGGCTATTCCAACCTGACCTACAATAAGACCGCCACCTGGCTAAAGACCCTGGAGGGTTTGGTGGGCATCGAGACGATGGATAAAATTATGAAGACCTATTTTAAACGCTGGAAGTTTAAGCATCCCTGCGCCGACGACTTTATCGCCATCGTCAACGAGGTGGTGGCGGAGGATTGGGGCGCGCGCTACGGGCCCGATATGAATTGGTTTTTTGACCAGGTGCTCTACGGTTCGGATGTTTGTGATTATAAGGTCAGTTCGGTGCGCAACGTCAAGGTGGCGCCTCCCTACGGGGTGTTTGAGGATCGCGATACGTGGACGTCGGCTTTCCGGGGAGAACGGGAGCTGGCGGAGGAACGCCAGCGGGTGGGCTACACTTACGAGGGCGATTACGAATCCCGGGTGGTGCTGCTGCGGAAGGGGGAAGTCATCATGCCCCAGGAGGTGCGGATTCGCTTCGACAATGGGGAAGAGGAAGTGAAGCAGTGGGATGGCCGCGAGCGAAGTATGGAATACAAATTTGTGGGCCCCCGCAAAATCCAGTCGGTCGAACTCGACCCCGAGCGCAAGATTTACCTGGACCTCAATTTTAACGACAACAGCTACACCATCGAACCCGCTCCAGTCCCCATCTGGAAGTACGCGGAGCAGTTTTTATTTTGGCTGCAAAACGCCATGTTGAGTTTGAGTTTTTTGGTATAACCCTAAATCGCTAAAGCGTCATGAATTTTATTATCGCATATTTTAAGGGATGGTGGCTGGCCTTGCGCAGCGTAAAAATTTGGGTGACCCATTACCTGTTTTTGTTGCTGCTCGCCCTCCTGACGGCCCTGCCCTTTTACCAGTTGCTACAATCCAAATTGGGGCGTTCCCTGGCCATCCAAGACCTCTTGCCCGATTTTGACTATACCGTATTCCAGGACTTCCTCAACCTGCCCGGCGTCCGCAGCGCCCTGTCGATGATCAATAGCGTCAACCTCATCACCCTACTCCTCTTTGTCTTGTTGATGCTGTTCCTCACCGGAGGCGTCCTCCACGTCTACCGCGATCGGAGCAAAGGCCTGGGGCTCCGGCGTTTCTTTAGTGGTGGCAGCTACTACTTCTGGCGGATGCTGCGACTGAGCCTCTATTTTGGCCTCGTCCACGGGCTGCTCCTGGGGCTGTTTGTCGAAATTTTTCGCCAGCTTACCGACGGTGGCTTTGCCGCGATGGGCAGCGAAGTGGGCTACCTCGAATTGCTCCAGGTACTCGTTCCGATCTACCTGTTGTTGGCCTCCTGGATGTTTATGGTCCAAGACTACGCCAAGGTCATCCTCGTCGATCGGGACCGCCTCCTGGTTTTCCGAACCTTCTGGGGATCCTTTGGCTTCACCTTCCGCTATTTCTTCCACACCTTCTTCCTCTACCTGCTCAACGCGGCCACCTTTATTGGCCTAGTGGCCCTGTTCTACTTCGGGCGCCAGCAGGTGGTGGCGGATACGGCTCCCGGAATCGGCCTGACCCTGCTACTGGGGCAAGCCTTTGTGCTCGGACGCATCTTCACCCGACTGCTCAATTTGGCGAGCGCCAGTTTGCTCTATCACGGGCTGATGGACAAACGGCGGGAAAAAGAGGCGACCGAACGGGCGACCGAGCAAGCCCAGCTCGAAGCCATCGCCGCTGCGGAACAGGAAGCGGCGGAGGCCAAAATCCAAGCCGAACGCGCTGCCGTTACCGCTCTTTCCGCTACGGCCAGCGCCGCTGCCGCCGAGGCCGAAGCCCAGGCCCTAAAAACACCTCCCCAGGATCAGGAGCCCAACACCGACCCCTCATCTCCGACCAGTGAACTCCCCGAGCCCCCCAGCGTCCCGGAACCCCCTCCCGTGCAGGACGCGCCCGACCTCCCGGAGCTATCCGACCCTCCACCACTCTCCGCTCCCCCGGCCGCGGAGGAAGGCTTCGCCACCGGCGTCGAAAACGTCGGCCTCCAAATTCCCGATATCCCCGACCTCGCCACGAGCCCCGAACCCAGCGCTCCCGAGCCAGAGGATGACGAAGAGGAAATCGAAATTCCCGATATTAATTTGCGAAAGGAAGAGGAAGAGTAGAAGGGTTTTACTCCGTTAGGCCGACCGTCCCGCCGCCAGCAGCCCCAACCAGGCCTGATAGCGATACGTCACCAGGTAATTGGCCTTCGACCACTGGCCCCGCAGCACGTAGGGCAGGGCCAGTACCAGGCTACCACCAAACTTGACACCGTACTCCAGTAGCTTGCTCCGGTAAGCAGCCCCCCCCTCGCTCCGTACCCGCAAACCCTCTTCGTTCCCGGTCTTCCAACACAGTCGGACAAAGCTTGCTCGACTCGTCCGGTGATCGTCGATCTGGTGTTCGACCACCGCTCCGGGCAGGTAGTACACTTGATCGGTCAGCTGGCTGACGGCGTAGTAGATGTACTTGTCATCGGCGCGCCACTTGAGGGCTTCGTTAAAGCCTCCACAAGCTTCCAGTACGGTCTTGCGGTAGGTCATATTGCAACCCACCGGGAACTGCTTCTTGCCCGCGTAGCGAAAGGCCTTTTCCCCGAGGTCGACCTTGGTGACCAAGCCCTCCAGGTAAGGACTCATCCATTCGGGGCGAGCGGTTTCGTATTTGGGAATGATTTTACCGCCCACGCCGTCGGTTTCGGGGTGGGCTGCAAAGCGTTCGACCAGGTTGTGGAGGAAATCGGGGCGGGCGATGGCATCGTCGTCGATGTAGGATACGATGGGGTGGATGGCCTCGCGGATGCCCCGGTTGCGGGCGTAGGAAAGTCCCTGCTGCTTTTCGACCACGTAGGTAAAGTTCATCTCGGGATGGGCGGCGATAAAGCGCTGGCAGATGGCCTCGGTCTCGTCGGTGGAGTTGTTGTTGATGATGATGACTTGGAAGCGCTCGTAGGCGAGTTGCTGCTGCTGGAGGCTGCGCAGGGCGTCCTCGATAAATTTGGCGCGGTTGTACGTACAGATGGCCACGCTGATGTGGAGTTTACTCATGGGTTTTTACTTTGCGGGGGGCGAGCAAATCACTCAGGGATCGCCGTTCGAAGGCGTCGATAAAGGAGCCTTTGGTCGCGTTGTAAATTCGGCTGCCCCGCTGCCGCGAATAATCGTCGATGGTGTGGTAAGCGCGGAAGGCCAGCATAAATTTTTCCAGGATTTCGTACAGGCGGCGGGGGCGGCGCTTGAGGCTGGGCATGGGGCGGTGCTTCGACGTATTTTCGTCGTAAAAATGTTTTTGGTGCTACAGGGCTACGTAGTCTTCCGTCACGCTGATCTCCGGCAGCCAGGAATGGTCGACCCCGATCAGGCCAATCGTTCGAAAACCCATCCCGATGCTCAACATCGTGGCGGGGATGAGGACATTGTGGGGACGGGGCATGCCCCAGTGTTGGCGAAAGCAGAAAAAATCAAAGCTGCGCAGGCCTTCTACGGGGGTGGGGTTAAACGGGACGATCGTGATGGAAGCCGGGAGGGTCGCCAGGCGGTCTTGCAAATAGGAATGTTGTAGGCCCGCAAATGGAATAAAGAGCTGGACGTCCCATTCGGTTTTCGTGGCCAGATTGCGAAAGGTATCCTCGCGGAATTCCCGCTGCCGGTCCGTTACCTCGGGTAGCCAAAACTCGGGCGCCGCCAGCAGGTAAAAATTGGGACGAACCACCGTATAGTGAGCCGTATTGACAAAATAGTTGACCGCAAAAGTCGACTTGCTTTGTAGCGCCGCACCGTATTCGGCCAGGTCCGTTTTGAGCGAGGGGCCATTGCCCATCACGATGACCAACTCCTCCGCTGCCCCCGGCAGCCGTACCCGCCACCGCGAACGCAGGGCGATCTTGAGCGCCGTACCGATACTCCCTTGGAGCTGGACCAGGAAATGTTGCAATTGTTCTAGACGACTCATCGGTCTTGTTTAATCCGCGAGCAAATCCCAACTCAGGGGCGTCCCGCTGGCAATGGTGGTACGGGCCTTCTTGCCCAGTACCTCGTGGTAGTGCTTGGGGGCCATGCCCAAGCCCGGACGCAAGGAGCGGACGTTGTCGGTGGTAAGCGGTTCTCCCGCTGCAATTTCCGCCACGGCAAAGAGCGAACGGGCCGAGCGTTTGGCCGAAAGCATCTTGGCATTGGGTTCCAGGGTGGCTTTGCCCAGGGCCTTTTCCGTATCGCGTACCGCTTGGACCATCGCCGTAAACTCCGCTACGTCCAGGGAAAAGGCACTGTCTACCCCGCCCAGCTCGCGATCCAGGATGATGTGCTTTTCGATGATGCAAGCCCCCAGCGTCACCGCCGCCACGGGCACCGTCAGCCCCATCGTATGGTCGGAAAGCCCTACCGTGGTGCCGTACTTTTCGGCCAGCAGGGGGATGGTCCGTAGGTTGACCGCTTCCATGGGGGTGGGGTAGGCCGAGGTGCATTTGAGCAGGGCGATTTGTTCGTTGCCCTGACGGCGACAAGCATCTACGGCGAGCTGAATGTCCCGCTCGTCGGCAATCCCGGTGGAAATGATGATGGGTTTGCCCGTGGCCGCCGCCCGTTCAATCAGGGGAATATCGGTGATCTCGAAGGAGGCAATTTTGTAGACGGGAACGTTCATCTCCTCCAAAATGTCGATGGCCGTAAAGTCGAAGGGGGAGGAAAAACAGTCCAGCCCCAGCGATTCGGCCTGGGCCTTGAGTCGGGGTTGCCATTCCCAGGGCGTGTAGGCTTTTTGGTAGAGGTCGTACAGGCGTTGTCCCGCCCAGGGGCTGTCCTCGCGGGTACGAAAATGGGGCAGGTCGCTATCTAAAGTGATGGTATCGGCGCGGTAGGTTTGAAACTTGACCGCATCGACACCCGCCGCGGCTGCCGCTTCCACCGTTTTGGCGGCCAGCTCGAAGTCCTGGTTGTGATTGGCCGACAGCTCGGCGATGATGTACACCGGATGCGTGGCGCCAATGTCCCGTTGTTTGATCCTAAATGCCATGGCAGAATGTTTACTTGGTCTTTCCTTCTTCAACGGCCTCCACCAAATAGAAGTTGTCGAAGTCAAAATTTTTGTCGATCAGGCTCCGGCCCGCTTCATCCACCAACTAGATCCCTTCGAGCAACTACAAAAAGCGCTGGGGGGTCTCCCACTTGCTGGCCCGCACCGTGATGATGTAGAAATAGCGGTCCTTGCCTTCGCGCAGGGGCTGAATCTGCCGCAGGTCGCGGTTGACCCCAAAATAATCCATCCCCTTCATCCAGTCGACCTCGGCGAAGGCTTCGGCTCCCCGCAGCTCGGCCACCCGACCACAACGCAGGGCGCCCGGTTCGGCATTGAGGAAGGTCACGTAGACGCAGGGGTAGGTGGGCAATTGCCGGTAGTGCTCGTAAGCCTTGAGTTCCCCCAAACTCACGTCCAGGCAGTATTCCAAGGTATCGATCCCCGTGTGGTACTCCATCACCTCCTTGACGTGGCCCCCGGGAACGCGTACCCCCAATTCGAGCAGGATGGGTTCGCCCGATTCGGAGACGATCAGCTGGGGATACACCACCGCATTTTCGATCTCCAAACAATCGTTGATGGCCTGACACTTTTCCCGCACCCGTTGTTTGGTGGCTTCGTAGTATTTCGAGGGGCATTCGTGACGCTTGGCCACCCCGAAGGCATCTTGGTTGGTCTGCCGGTCGGAGATGATGAGGTCCTGGATTTTTCCCCGGTAGGCGGTGTACACCACGTTGATCTCCGGCCCGCTTACAAAGCGTTCGAGGATGACCTCCCCGGGGCCGTAGGACAGAAAATGGGCTTGATAGGTCTTTTCCAATGCGTCGCCATCGTAGATTTTGTACACGTTGGTCTGTCCGGCCGATTGGCTCGTTTTTAGGACCAGGGGGAAGCCGTGTTCCTCGGCAAAGGCTTTTACTTCGGCGTAGGAACGGGGTTCGCAAAAGGGCAAATCGTTCAGGCCGCGTTCGGCGAGCAATTTGCGCATTTCGATTTTGTTGGTGGTCGCTCGAACGCCCTTATCGGAGAGGAAGACGGGCAGCCCCAATTCCCGAGTGGCGTGTAGGATGCTGTGGTGTCCCGATTCGGTGATGAAGGAGGTGATGGCGTCCACCCCGGCTTCGCGAGCGACCGCCGTCACCTGGTCTTTGTCCTTGGTACTGGCCACCACGGGATGATCGGCCAGGGCAAAGCCCGGTGCTTCCGGGTTGTAGTCGAGCACCCAGGTCTCGTAGCCCCGTTCCCGGCAGCGCCGAATCATGCCCACTTGGTCGATCCCGCCACCGATGATGAGTACTTTTTTCCGTTGTTCCATAATGGTATTTTCTAGCCCGCTTCGAAGGTCAAAACGAGCAATTCGTTATTGGCAATTTGATAGTCATTCATCCGTCCCACATCCCCCGTCGCCGCGATGGAGCACAGTGCCCGCATCAGCCGCCCGTGGGCAAAGGCCAGCACCGTTTCCGCGCTGCGGTACTGCTCGATAAAACGCAGGAGCCGCGCCTCGAAGTCGACAATGGCTTCCCCCAAGGTAATGCTGCGGGGCCGTTCGCGCCACGCTGCCCCCAATTCCTCGATCATCTCGGCCTTGGGGCGCCCCTCGTAGGGACCAAAGTTCAACTCATTGAGCAGGGGCTCCACTCGGAAGTTGTGGATGTCGTAAGCTGCGGCGCTTTGTTGAGTTCGCTGGAGTTCGCTGGTCAGGATGTGGTCGAAGGCAAGGTCCCGAATCCGCTCCTGGTTGGCCGCGATACGGGCCCGCATGGCTGCGCTGGGGGGCAGGATGGGAATGTCCCGACTGCCTTGCAAAATGCCCCTTTGGTTCCACTCCGTGGGGAGGTGGCGAATCAAATGTAATTTCATTGGACGTCAAAGGTTTCGCTGCGCAAGCCGAGCCGCTGGGATTCCAACAACAGTACGTCCTTTACCAACACGTTCCCCAGGTTGACGTTGGAGCCGATCAAATTGATAAAAAACATCTGCATACTGGGCTTGGGGGCTTCGAAGATGACTTTTTCGATGGGAATCTCCCGCTTGATTTCGTCGATCAGTCCCTCCCGGATTTCTCCACTCTTGCGGTAAATGCCCGCCGTGCCCGAGGCCCGTCCCTCCGTGATGACGTACTCGCAGCCCTCCTCAATCAGGGTCTTCATCTCCCGTACCCAGATGCTGGGCGCCATGACGTGGTCCACGTCCTTCGAGCCAATCTCGGTGATGACCTTAAAATCCTTTTTAAAATCCTGGATCAAAGCCACCCGTTCTTCCAGGGTGATGTCGACCGAGCCATTGGAAATTTCGACGTATTCGATGCCCGTGCGCTCCAAGAATCGCTTGAGCTCATCGAGCTTATTTTGACTGAAAAACTTTTCGAAGAGGGTGCCCCCCGTTTGTACCTTGATGCCAAATTCGCGGTAAAGGGCGAGTTTATCTTTAAGGCGCGGGGTGATGTAAGACGTTCCCATGCCCAGTTTGGCCAAGTCGATGTAGGGGTGGAAGTCTTCCAGCAATATTTTCAACTGCCCCAGACTCAAAATGTCGTACACCGAAGTGATGCCCGTTTGTCGGGGTTTGGCCGTCCGCTGGGGAAGGTCGAGAAATTCAAAATTCATAGGGTATCGTTTTGCAACCAGTTTTTGATGGCCCCCACCACCCGCTGCGCACCACGGGGATTGATCCGTTGGTGAAAGCGATCCACCATGGTGTGGTGATCTCCGGGGGGGCGCTTTAATATTTGTGCTAGCTGAGCCGACAAGTCCTCCGGCGCTCGCTCGCGAAAGCTGCCTTCGAAATAGATCAGGCCCTCCGCCTTCAATTTTGCCGCCGTACGGATCTCGCGGATCGAAGTGGGCAGTACCAAAATGAGGGTCTTACAACAGGCCAGCACCTAATCCGTCAGCACACCCGAGGTGATCGCCAGGTCCGCCTCGTACATCAAGCGGGGCATCTCCTCGGTTTGTACGTACAATTCGGCCTGGTGTTGGCTCGCGGCTACTTGTTTTTTCAAAGCATCCAGCCCCCGGTACAAGGCCCCCACCACCGCGATGATGCGGAGGGGCACTGGGCTAGCGAGCCGATCCAAAAGCCCAAGTACGGTAGCGGTCAAATTCCACTGAACCGATCCCCCAAAAGTAAGCAAAATTGTAGAGATCCGCGCCGTAGATTTGGTCCGACTGGCTTCGTAAAGGGCTTCGTAAGCCGGCTTGAGAATGACGTATTCCAAACCCAAGAGCTGACGGGTCGCCAGGGGGCAGTGGTAGACGGTGTCCAGGGCCAGGGGATTTTGGTTGTGTAGCAGGTGAACGTAAAAGGCCTCGGCATTGTGAAAGGTAATCATCAGTAGGCCCAAGCCGTAGTCCCGGAGCTTTCTCTGGTAATCCGCTCGGTAAAAGGCCTCCCGGTCGGAATCGAAGAGTAAGAGGCTACGCTGGGAGCCCAGTTGCTGCAGATAGCGGTGGAGCTGCTCCGCATCGTCGCGTTGGGTGTGGGAGAGGACGTGAAGTCCGAAGCCCTCCCGGCGAATCCAGGCTTGCATACCGGCCGTCGTGTCGGCCACGACGTAGTCGACCGCGATTCCCCGCTCCCGCAAATGCCGTCCGAGGATGGCGCAACGCATCACGTGGCCCGTACCGATCTGTGGATTGGCATCGGCGAGGATCAAACAGCGATGGGTGGCGGAGGAATCGGTCATGGAGCAAAACTTGGTAGCGAGGCCGGGTACCAGCGGGACTTACTGCAATTGTCGAAAAAATCCGGTGATATTGCGACCCATGCCCACCCCGGCCAGGCTTTCGTAAAAGGCAATGAGCGCTTCGGGCGCGTTTCGCTCGGCCAGGTGATTGTACAACCACAATCGCGACTGGTGCGCGGCCTTGCCCTTGCTCCGGTCCGCAATGTAGTTGGTATGCGCATTGGTCAAAAACCAGTCGATCGGAAAATCACCGAGGATCTTTTCGGTCCGCCAGCCCGCCGCCTCCAGGGTCTTGGCCAGGCTGGGTGCCGTAAAATAGGCCAGGTGGTCCGGGGTTTTTACCCAAAATTCGCGGTCAATCTTGCCCTCGGCGAGCAGTTGCTCTTGCAGGCTGGAAAAATCGTTGGGGACGGTGATGCACAGCACGCTGTGGGGCTGGGCCAACTGACGACAAGTGGCCAGCAGCCGATCGACATCGGTGACGTGTTCGAGGACGTTGTCCAACCAAATGAGGTCGTAGTGCGCACCTTCCCGCTGCAAGTCCGCCAGGTTATCGTAAATATTACCCGCCCGTATCCGATCGGCGAGGTCGGGGTTTTGCATTCGGCAGCCATAGTCGCTGTAGTCCAGCCCCAGTACCTGCCAATCGCGGTCGGCAAAGGCCTTCAGGACAAAACCTTCCCCACAGCCAATATCGAGCAAGGTCGCCTCCGCCGATGGCTTCCCCAGCAACTGCTCCGCAACGGCCGCCTTGAGGGCGATCTTGTGGTTTTTAAAACGCAATTCCTCCTCCGCGTACTGCTGGCCGTAGGACGCCTCCTCATTCTGATAGTACTGCTGCTGATAATAAGCGCGCAATTCGGCTTCGTCGGGTTTATCGGCTACTTCGTAATAGCCATCGCGGGGGTGCTGGATGATTTTAGCCATGTTGTTGAAGAATTTGGTACTTGAGTTCGGCCATTCGCCAATCCTCGGGCGTATCGATGTCGTGGGCTTCAAAATCCTGGAGGAGGAAATGCCCCGCTCGGGACGAGTAAAAACGCTTTTCGTGGCGGTAATCCGCCGTGCGGGCCCAGTAAAACTGTCCGGCATCGTGATAGGCTGGGGGCAGGTCCTGCGAACGGGTTTTGGCGTGTTCGGGCCAGTTTAGCTGGAGGTGCCCGGCCGCATCGAGCCGGAGGCTACGGAGAATGGGAAAATGGTATTGCTGGACGCTGACGATCGTAGCAAAGTCGCCCCCCCGCAATTGCTCCAGGGCGCTGCGCAACTGCGCGGGCCGGACGAAGGGCGCCGTGGCGAACAAACAGCAAAAGTAATCGAAAGACCGCTGGGCGGCATCGTAGTCCGCCAGCACCTCCAGCATCACGTCACTGATGGTCGCGTGATCGTCGGAGCTGCGGGCTGAGCGCAACCGGGGGACGCTGGCGCCGTACTGGCGCGCCACCTCGGCAATGGCCGGATCGTCGGTCGACACCATCACTTCGCTAAAGCAGCCGCTTTGTAAGGCCGTTTCGATGGAGTAGGCGATGATGGGTTTGCCCAAAAAGGGCTTGATGTTTTTGTGGGGAATGCGTTTGCTGCCCCCGCGGGCGGGAATGATCGCGAGCCTAGCCATTGAAAAATTCCATTACTTGGGCGATGACGTATTGCTGTTCTTCCTCGCTGAGGGTCGGGTACATCGGCAGGCTGAGGCAACGTTCGTAGTAGGCCTCGGCCTGCGGACAGGAAACGGGCTCCGCGCTCCGCCTGCGGTAGTAGGGTTGGGTATGAACGGGGATGTAGTGGATTTGGGCGTAGATGCCCCGGGTCCGGAGGTGATCGTAGAGGGCCTTGCGTTGGTCGGTGAGGATCACGTAGAGGTGGTAGGCGTGCCCCCCATCCGCGGGCGGGGCGATCAGCTCGACGGGCCCAAAGTCGCCAAAGGCTTCA
The DNA here is from genome assembly GCA_937899855.1 of uncultured Saprospirales bacterium. Classification (GTDB taxonomy): domain Bacteria; phylum Bacteroidota; class Bacteroidia; order Chitinophagales; family Saprospiraceae; genus CALLVY01. The sequence continues at coordinate 11,817 of CALCCH010000586.1, forward strand.
TCGTACACCCGGGCGATGGCCCGCCGGCGCGCCAGGTTGGTGGCCGCACGCTGGAGCTGACTACTCCCCAGGGCTGCCTGGAAATCGGTGAGGCGGTAATTGTAGCCCAATTGGTGCATCTCGTAGTACCAGCCGCCATCCTGGCGCTCTAGCTGGGCGGGGTCCTTGGTGATGCCGTGGGTCCGGAGTACCAGCAGTTTTTGGTACAACTCGGGGTCGTTGGTCGTAATCATGCCGCCTTCGCCACAGGCAATGTGCTTGACCGGGTGGAAGGAAAAGATGGCCAGGTCGGCATACGCTCCGTTACCGCAGCCTTGGACCTGCCCCTGGCGATCGGTAAAGAAGCCACCCGGTGCGTGGCAGGAATCCTCCAGCAGCCACAGCCCGTATTCGTCGGCCAGCTCTCGGAAGGCCTCCAGGTCGGTGGCGTACCCCGCAAAGTCGACCGGGATGAGGCCTTGGTAGGTGCCCCGGGGGGCAGCGGCCAGGCGGCGGCGCACCGCCTCGATGTCGAGCGTGATGGTGGCGGGGTCGATGTCGCAAAAGTCGATTTCTCCCCCACAGTAGCGTATACAGTTGGCCGAAGCGGTAAAGGTGATGGGCGCGGTGATGACGCGGGATTGCGGGCCCACGCCCAGGGCCAGGGCCGACAGGTGGAGGGCGGCCGTCCCGTTGGCCACCGCCACGGCGTAGCGCGCGCCGATGTACTCGGCAAAGGCCCGCTCGAAGGCGTCGATCCGCGGCCCCTGGGTGATGAAGTCGGCCCGGAGGGCTTCGGTAACGGCGGCGATGTCGGCTTCGCTGATTTCCTGACGACCGTAAGGGATTGGGTGCATAGGACTAGACGATTGAGAATTGGGGATCGATGTGATCGCGGATTTGCTGGCGGATTTGTTCGACGCTCAGCCATTCTTGGTTTTCTCCCGAATTGTAGCGGAAGCCCCGGGCGACGAGTTGGCCACCAAAGGCCTCGGCGTAGTCCTGGGGGGTGTAGCGGAAGGCCCCCGAGGGACAGATGGCGTAGTAGCGGTCCAATTCGACGGTGTTGAGCGAATCGGAGGTGGTAATCATTTCTTCGTGCAGTTTTTCTCCGGGCCGGATACCGATGATGCGTTGCTCGCAATCGGGCCCGACGGCGGTGGCCACGTCGGTGATGCGGGAGGAGGGGATTTTGGGGACCAAAATTTCGCCCCCCCAGGCGTGTTCCAGGGTATAGAGGACCATCTTTACCCCATCTTCGAGGGAGATGTTGAAACGGGTCATCTCGGGGTGGGTGATGGGGAGAAAACCTTCGTGGCGTTTTTGGAGAAAGCCGGGGATCACCGCTCCCCGCGAGCCGATGACGTTGCCGTAGCGGACGACGGAGAAACGCAGGTCGCGCTCACCTTTCATACGGTTGGCAGCCAAGAAGAGCTTATCGGAGCAGAGTTTGGTGGCGCCGTAGAGGTTGATGGGGGCGGCGGCTTTGTCGGTCGACAGGGCCACTACCTGCTTTACCCCACAGTCCAGGGCCGCTTCAATCACGTTTTGGGCGCCCATCACGTTGGTTTTGATGCACTCCATCGGATTGTACTCCGCGGCGGGTACCTGTTTGAGGGCGGCGGCGTGGATGATGATTTCGATGTTTTCACAGGCCCGTTTGAAGCGCTCTCCATCCCGGATATCGCCGATAAAATAGCGGATGGCGGGGTAGCGGGAATGGGGAAAAACCTGAGCCATTTCGAACTGCTTGAGTTCGTCGCGGCTGTACACCACCAGTCGTCGGACTTGGGGATACTGTTCAAGGATGGTTTTAACAAACATTTTTCCGAAGGAGCCCGTACCTCCCGTGACCAAAATTGAACGACCGTTTAAATCTAGCATAATAGTAGTAAGAGTTATTTTTGCGGAGCGGTGTAGCACTAAAAAGCGCACCAAAAGTATTAAATATTTATTTAATGCGCAATTGACCCTTTTTTCGCATTTTTTGTAAAAGTCTTCATTTTTTTAATCACTTTCGCATCATGGGGGTTATCAAACGCCAAGGCATCAAGCAGAGTCTGGTCAACTTCATCGGGGTGGCCATCGGTGCCCTCAGTACCCTCACCATTTACGCCAACGAAAAGGAGGCCTACGGCTTGGCGCGCTTTTTACTGGGAACCAGTCTCTTCTTTGCCCCTTTTATCTCGCTGGGCTTCACCTCCGTTGCCATCCGCTTTTTCCCGGAATTTAAGGAAAATAGTGAACGTTATCGTGGCTTTTTGGGGCTCCTGCTACTGACTGTCGCTTTTGGGGCTACGATTTTTCTGGGGCTGAGCTGGCTCTTTCGTGATGCCCTACTAGAGATGTACCGGGATAAGTCCCCTTTGTTTCAGCAATTTTTGCCTTATCTGGTTCCCCTCTCCATTTTAACGGCTTTTTTCCAAATCTTTTACAATTACTGCATCAATTTTCAGCGCATTACGGTTCCCGCTATTTTCCAGAACGGGATCAAGCTCAGCTTGCCCGTACTACTGCTCTTGTTTACTGGTGGATACCTGAGCTTGGTAGGGGTGGCCAATGGCATCGTCCTCAATTTTGTGATCGTGGTGCTGGGCATGGCGGGCTATCTCTACGGACTGGGAGAATGGCACTGGCGACTCGACTGGTCCTTTATGAGCCGCGAGCGCTGGGGGCGGGTGTGGAATTACGCCGCCTATGGCCTGGCCGGAAGTGTGGGCAGTATTTTGGCCATTCGGATCGACGAGATCATGATCCCCACCCTCATCGACTTTCGGAGCAACGGGATTTACGCCATCGCCGCCTTTATCGGCAATACCATCATGATCCCCGGCAATGCCCTGATCCACCTGGCCAGCCCCGTCATCGCCCAGGCCATCAAGGACGACAACCTGACCGAGGTCGCCCGCATCTACCGACGCGTTTCCACCAACCTGACCCTGGTGGGGCTCTTTTTCTTTATCGGCATCATCGCCTCGGTGACCGACCTCTTTGCCCTCATGCCCAAATCGCACGACCTCACCGAGGCCTTCGCCGTGGTGCTCTTTATCGGCCTGGCCCGCATCGTTGACATGATCACCAGCGTCAACAATCAGATCATCAACTATTCCCCATACTACCGCTTTGGCATGTTTGCCATCCTCCTCATGGGCGGGATCAACATCGCTTTCAACCTCTGGCTCATCCCCCGATTTGGCATCATCGGCGCGGCCCTGGCCACCCTGGCCTCCCTCAGCATCTACAACTTGATCAAGCTGCTCTTTATCTACTACCGCTACCGCATCCAACCCTTTAGTCGGCAGACCCTCTACCTCCTGGGCTGGGCCGCGGTGGTCTACGGCCTGAGTACCGCCTATCCCAGCCAAGGCCGCGCCCTCCTCGATTTGGTCCTGCGTTCGGTCCTCATTACCGTGCTCTACCTGCCCGTCGTCCTCTACTTTAGGATTTCGGAAGACTTTAGCGAACTGGCGGAGCAAACCTGGGCCCGGGTAAAATCTTTCCTATTTCCCCGCCGTTAAGGCACGGATTTTCTATCTTGCGGGCGCTTTTACCTTCATCAATCAACAAGCATATGGCCTACGATAATTTAGACATCAAAGTCCGCAAGGGCGTACTCATTCTCACCATCAATCGCGAAAAGGCGCTGAATGCCCTCAACCAAAAGACGATTGAGGAATTGACCCACTTTTTCTCCGTATCGGCCCCCCGCCGCAAAAAGATCAAGGGCATCGTACTGACCGGGGCGGGCGAAAAGGCCTTCGTGGCCGGCGCGGACATCAAGGAATTTTTGACGGTCAAAGAAGGGGAGGGGAGTGACTTTGCCCAGCGTGGGCAGGATGTCTTTTTTATGATCGAAAACTTTCCCAAACCCGTCATCGCTGCCGTCAACGGTTTTGCCCTCGGCGGTGGTTGCGAACTGGCCATGGCTTGCCACATGCGCATCGCCGGCGCCCAGGCCCGCTTTGGGCAGCCCGAGGTCAACCTGGGCATCATCCCGGGCTACGGCGGAACCCAGCGGCTGGTCCAATTGATCGGCAAGGGCAAGGCGATGGAGCTGATCCTGACCGGTGATATGATCGGCGCCGAGGAAGCCCACCGTTTGGGGCTGGCCAATCACGTGGTGCCCGTGGGGGAGGAAGTGGCCAAAGCCCGCGAAATCATCGAAAAGATTGCGACGAAGGGGCCCGTGGCGGTATCCCAGGCCATCAAGTGCGTAAATGCCTATTACGACAAGCTGGTCGATGGCTTTGCCTACGAGGTCAAGCTTTTTGGAACCACCACCGATACGGCCGATTTTCGCGAAGGTGCGACGGCCTTCGTCGAGCGCCGTCCCGCCGAATTTAAGGGGGAATAGAGCCGGAAGCGGGAAAGAGAACAAAATCGTTTCATTTTTGGTTAAATTCTAATAAATTGCCGTTGAAATCGCTCCGAGCGGTTCTTCGCTAGCTAACATTTGTTCAAAATTTTGTCGGTGGGCCTCCGTGGCCACCACATCCGATGACTGACAACTCGCAAAGAGAAATATTGTTTCACTACTAGAAGTGCCAACCGATGTCTTCTCTGCGGCGACGAAATGCTTGATGGATAAAGCTAGTACCCCATTCGCAGTGCGATCCCTTGCTCCAAAAGGCTTATCAACCCCCGTGTTATTTCCTCGTAGATCTACGTTTTGGCGACTTCCAACAAACCCTTTTTGTGATGATTAAAACGGATATTTTAATTATCGGTGCTGGACCAGTTGGCCTGTTCACCGTTTTTGAGGCGGGCCTGCTCAAGCTGCGTTGTCACCTCATCGATGCCCTCCCCATGCCGGGGGGCCAGCTGGCGGAGATTTATCCCAAAAAACCGATCTACGATATTCCCGGCTACCCCAGCGTACTGGCGGGCGACCTGGTCGACAACCTGATGAAACAGATCGAGCCCTTCCAGCCCGGTTTTACCCTGGGCGAACGCGCCCAGTCGCTGGAAAAATTGGACAATGGCCACTTTCGCCTCGTCACCAATAAGGGGACCGTCCACGAGGCGCCCGTGATCGCCATCGCCGGCGGCCTGGGTTGTTTTGAGCCCCGCAAGCCCCCGATTGCCAACATTGGCGATTTTGAAGACCGGGGCGTGGAGTACATCATTCGCGATCCCGAGTTGTACCGCGATAAGCGGGTCGTACTGGCGGGAGGGGGCGATTCCGCCCTCGACTGGACCATCTACCTGGCCGACGTGGCGCGGGAGGTCTGGCTGGTACACCGTCGGTCCCAATTCCGCGGGGCCCTCGATTCGGTAGAGAAAGTTAACGAACTCGACGCCCGGGGCAAGATCAAATTGATCACGGAAGCCCAGGTGGTCGGACTGCGGGGCAATGGGCACCTGAATTCGGTGACGATCAAGCACAAGAAGACGGGGGAGTTTGACCAAGATACCGACCACTTTGTGCCCCTTTTTGGACTATCGCCCAAGTTGGGACCCATCGGCGAATGGGGGCTCAACGTCCGCAAGAACGCCATTGAGGTAGATACCCTGGACTACGCGACCAATGTCCCCGGAATTTTTGCCATTGGCGACATCAATACCTATCCCGGCAAGCTCAAGCTGATCCTTTGTGGCTTCCACGAGGCTACCTTGATGTGTCAGTCGGCCTTCAAAATCGTCAACCCGGATAAAAAACTATCCTTTAAGTATACGACCGTCACCGGCATTGACGGATTTACCGCAACCGTTTAAAATCCACCGATTATCATGAGCGATAAAGACGCTATCCAAATTACCATCATCGACCGCGAGGACCAGGCCCACGCGATCGAGGCCCCGCTCGATATGAATATGAACCTCATGGAGGTTTGTAAGGCTTACGAACTGCCCGTGGAGGGCACTTGCGGGGGAATGGCCCTGTGCGCGAGTTGCCACGTCTACGTCCAGTCGAAGCACGAGTTACCGACGATGCAGGACGAGGAGGAGGACATGCTCGATCAGGCCTTTTTTGTGGAGGACAACAGCCGCTTGTGTTGTCAGCTGTACATCAAAGAGGAGATGGAGGGCTTGGTGGTGAAGCTAGCACCGGAAGCGGGCTAGTAGCGGAGCAAGGCCGTGGATGGCGAAACGGGGCGCGATGGGATCGAGCCCCGTTTTTTTTAGGTCCCGCCCAAAAAAAGTATCTCCTACATTCGGAGGCTAAGTTGAATGTAGGAGAACTAAACATACTATGAGAAAACTACACGGGTCAAATATATAGGGTTTTTTTCTCATTTGAATGCCGCATTTATTTTAAGGGAAAATATTAGAATTTAGTGGTATGTATCTTTTAGGAAGTGGTCATTTTTACCCCAAATGGGGTAGGAGGGAAGCGGGGGATAAAAGTCCGGTACGGCGCTTTGGCAAGATATTGGAATGGGTAGTAGCACTTGAGCCCAAAAAAAATTCCTACACCCCAGAAGGGAAAAAGGTGTAGGAAAATTAAACATACTATGAGAAAACTGAGCTCAAGTTAAGCCCGGATTCGCGATTATTAAACCTACAATTAGGCAGTGGTCTTATTTCAGAGGCAGTGGTACCATTTCTTTAGGGAGCGGTAGTGTGCTCTGATGGTACTTCGATTCGGGAGATCGGAAATCAAAGGATTCCAGCCTAGCCAAATGGCTCGGGCGCGCCCAAAAAAAATTCCTGCATCTCTGGAGGGAGCGAGATGCAGGAAGATTAAACAAACATACTATGAGAAAACTTGTCTCAATATATGGTTGATTTTTTTAATATAAAAATGAGCTTTACGAAGTGGGTCCATATCCCTCGTCAGTGGTAGGGTCGGTCTAGGTAACGGTACCTAAGGCCAGGCACCGGACGGTCTTACTTCTGGATGGTTTCGATTGGAATGAGCAATTCTACCCGCGTCCCCTTGGCGCGTCCCCCATCATCTTTCAAGTCAATGGTTTTGACGTAAACGCCCTTGCGTTTGGATTTATTGAGGATTTCCAATCGCTTCTGCGTGATGTAAGTCCCCTTCGACTCGTGCTCTGGGAATTGGGGGTCGTCGAGTTGTAGTTCCCGCGCCTTGCTCCGGCCAATCCCATCGTCGGCCACTACGCAGAGCAAGGTATTGTCGTCGTACAGCTCAAACTGGAGCAGGATTTTACCCTTTTTCCGTTGCCGCAAGCCGTGTTCGATCGCATTCTCGATGTAGGGCTGGATAATCATGGTAGGAATCCCCATGATGTCCTCCTCCAATTCTTCGTCGAGTTTGACCTCGTAGGTAAATTGGTTGTCAAAACGCAACTTCTGGTTGATGTAGAGGTAATCCTCCAGAAATTGGACTTCCTTTTCGAGCGAAATGATTTCCATATCCGAATAATCCAGGCTCTGCCGCATCAGTTTGGCAAACTTGGCCAGGTAGCGGGCCGCTGCGTTCACGTCGTTGGAGGTGATGTAGTGTTGGATAGAATTGAGGGCATTGTACATGAAATGCGGGTTCATCTGTGCGCGGAGCGCTTTGAGTTGCAGCCCCGTCGATTGGAGACGTAGCAACTCGGCTTCCTGCTTTTTCTTTTCCGCCTCGTATTTGACTTCCAGTTCCATCAGCATTCGGCGGTTGACCTCCTCCCGATACAATTCGTCCATCTCATCGTGCCGCAATTGGTACTGGTAGGCCTGTTCGTATTCCTCCAGGTTGGCGTAATAGCGAGCGATGTTTTTACAGATGGTGGCCAGTTGTTTGTAGTCGTTGATTTCTTTGGCGTGACGCAGGGCCTTTTTGAAGTGCTTTTCGGCCTTGCTGCCCTTGTCGAGGGTGGCGTAGAGTTGGGCCTTCCAATTCTCGATGATGGAAAAGTTGCGGTGGTCGCCTTCGCCGTAGAGTTTTTCCGCTTTGTGGTAAAGGCTCAGGGCGCGTTCGTAGTCCTGGTTTTTAAAGGCCAGGTTGCCCAGGTTGGCGTAGGCACTGGCCCGGGTGCTGCGGCTGATGTCGTCCGTGATGCGAATGGCTTTGCGGAAGTATTCTTCGGCGCTGTCGGTATCGCCCAGGGCCATATAACCATTGCCGACGTTGAGGTAGTGCCAGGACATGCGCGTGCGCATGCCGATCGATTCGCAGACGTTGACCGCTTTGAGGTAGGCCCGGACGCTTTTGTGGCTGTCGTTGTTGCGACCGTAGATGGCGCCCATCCCGCTTTGGATGAGGGTGAGGAAGTAGTAATCCTTTTTGAGTAGGGGCTTGGGCAGGGCGTTGATGCCTTTGTCGGCCTCCAGGAGCAGTTCGATGGCCTTGGCGTAGTTGGAGTAGTGGAGGTTGAGAAAACCTTCGCGACAGGTGAGGCGGGCGAGAAGGCGTGGGTCGGGAAAAACCTCGAGCAGTTTGCCCGCCTTATCGAGCATGGTGGTGGCCAGTTCTAGTTTGTCGATATTGATGAGGGTACCGGCGTAGTCGATGTACATTTCGGTCTGCTGTTTGACGTCGCCGCGTTCTTCGAGGATGTTGAGGGCTTGTTTGAAGTGGATTTCGGCCAGCAGGAAATTGTAGAGTTGGTTTTCGATGAAGGCCGTGTGCAGGTGGAAGCTGAGTTGAAAATCGGGGTCGGGTTGTTGTTTGAGGATACGGGCTTGCTCCTGGAGGAGGCTTTGGGCGCGGTGAACCTTGGTAAAGGCGTAGTGCCCGATGAGTTGGTCCATCAGGTGCAAGCGCTGGTGGATGTCTTTTTGACGTTCCAACTGGGCTTCCAGTCGTCGTACGTCCGATATTTTTCTTACGGCTTCCATCATCAATGGTAAATATAAGAAAAGGCTACATTAGTACCTAATGTAGCCTCTCCGGGGCGGGGCCCTGCGTTGTGATATAAAGCGCTTCGACTATTGAGGAACGATGCCTCCGCAACTGTCGTAGGTGTTGCGTCCCCTCTTGGTGGTACCCCCGAAAATACGGGTCATATCATCTCTTTGCATAACGAGATCGAGGTCACGGCTCAGATCAGCCAAGCTTTTTTTTGATTTGTTTCCCATAGTTGTGTTAGTTGAGTACGTTTTTCATTTGTTTTGGGACCATTGCTATAGTGTTCCTTAGAATGCTAGTAAAAATAAGTATATTTTCTTACACACACCAAACGCGATTATCCTTTTTTTGTTGAAAAATGGTAAAATGATTTGGTGATTCGCTTTTCGAACCAGTGGTAGCTAGAACGGCTAAAACGCTCGCCTACTGCTATTTAAAGGTAGTCCGATTTCGCGTTTAGTTAATCGTTTAATGCCAAAACTGGCGGTCTTCCACCGTGAATTTGAAAGGCTCAAAAGCCTATTTTTACGGTGCGGAAGTCGCCCGTTAGTACCAGTCGTATTGTAAATCTTTGGGGAGGAGTATCTCGGGCCGGAAAGGCTCAAATGCCTTCTTGCAACCGCCGCATATGCTCCATACACGCCGGCCGCCGCCGCCGCGATACCTCGATCTTCTTGCCGTCATCCATCACCAAGTAGCCCCCATCTCCCTTGACAAACTTGCGCATGTAGTTGAGATTGATCAGGTGGCTTTTGTGGACGCGGTAAAAATTGAGTCCCGACAGCATTTCTTCGTAGGCTTTGATGGTCTTGGAAGCGGTAATGCGTTCGCCGGTCTTGAGGTGAACGTGGGTATAATTGTCTTCCGCCTCGCAGCGGATGATGTCCTTGATGTTGATGAAGTAGATGCCATCCAGGGCCGAAATGCTCATCTTCTCAAAAGCATTGGGGTTGTGGTACATCTGGTTGAAAAGCTCCAGCCGTTGGTTGATTTTATTGACCGTTCCCAAGCGAATCCGACTCACCGCCTCCTGCAACTCGTCCGGATCGATGGGCTTGATGATAAAACCAATGGAGCTGTACTGACACGCTTTGACGGCAAACTTCTCGTAGGCCGTCACGAAGATAATGTCGAAATGGACCTCGCCGAGTTGGTTGAGCAATTGGAATACCAAGCCGTCGGGCAGGTTGATGTCGAGAAAGGCGACATCGGGGTTGATCTTGGGGTCATTGAGGATTTTTAGCCCCCCTTCGATGTGTTCGGCTTCGGCAATCACGGTGACTTGCTCGCAATACTTCTGTAACAAGCTCTTCAGATTGTACAAACCCTTGGCCTCATCTTCAATGATTACAGCTTTGATCATCTAGAATCGTCTTTTTTGGTATGGTGGAATGGTCTCGCCCGCTGGATAAAAACAAAACTACTAAAAAAGGTCGAATTTGTTGCATTAAAAGAAGTGATTATATGAAACAAATGTGGATTATATTAAGCTTCCGACGGCGGTGGTTGCCCCGACCGCGGGGGGCTTGTATTCTCCCCTTTTTATTTTAATTTTATTTTTCCTTTATTTTTGTTTTTTTCTCGGCTCCTAGCAGCCTCACCAAAAGCAGTAGCTGACCAGCATGAGCGAATCGCGGCCTCCTAACTTTAGCCCCCTGCGCAACAAAATTCACGAAATCATTTTCGGAGCGGATACCCCCGCCGGTAAAGGCTTCGATATTCTCCTGATGGTGTTCATCATCGCCAGCGTACTCGTCGTCATGCTCGAAACCGTCGATTACATCGCCGTGCGCTTCGCCACCCTCTTTTACGTCCTCGAATGGACCTTCACCATCTTCTTCACCATCGAGTACCTCCTGCGGCTGTACTGCGTCTACCATCCCCTCAAGTACGCCCTGAGCTTTTACGGCATCATCGACTTACTGGCCATCCTGCCCACTTACATCAGCTACTTCTTTGCCGGCACCCACTACCTGGTGGTCATCCGCGCCCTGCGGCTGCTGCGGGTCTTTCGGATCTTTAAGCTGGGCAAATTTATGCGCGAAGGTCGGGTGATCCTCATCGCCCTACGGGAGAGCCAGGCCAAAATTACCGTCTTCTTGGTTTTTATCGTACTCATGGTCACCATCGTAGGCTCGGTGATGTACCTGGTGGAAGGGGGCGAGGGGTCCAATTTTACCAGCATCCCCCGCTCGGTGTACTGGGCCATCGTGACGCTCACCACCGTGGGCTACGGCGATATTGCCCCCACTACCGAAATCGGCCAGTTTTTGGCCGCCGTGGTCATGATCATGGGCTACGCGGTGATTGCGGTACCTACCGGCATTGTATCTTCCGAACTGATTCGGACGACGACCAAAACGACCGCCACCCCCGACGTTCGGGTGTGTCACTACTGTGCCTCCGAAGGGCACGATGCGGATGCCATTCACTGCAAGTACTGCGGCGAGAAGCTCGATGCCTTGGAGGACTGAATCGGGGGGCTTAAGCCTCGGCTTCGAGCATCTCCCAGGTGTGGTCGGATAGGAGGCGGGCGGAGGAGAGGAATTCGTAGGGCAGCGAGGCGCCCCATTCCGCCGGAGCGATCATCGACAGGATGTAGCGTTCGCCTTTCTGGTACAGGTGGTAAGTCTTGCCGATCAGCGGTTTGAAATTCATCTCGGCTTGGTAAATTTTTTCGGACAGTTGGACCCGATCGTGGATGGCCTGGGCCTGCCGGGCCAACAGCTCGACCTGCTCGCGAATTTGATCGAGCTGGGTGTTGGTTTGTTCGTACATCGCCTCCAGCGCCAGGCCCTTCACCCGGCCCTTGTCGATGGGTTTGATGACTGCGCCTCCGACGCTGTGGGCGTAGGGTAGGAGGTGGGGGTTCTCCGCTACCTTATCGGGATCGATGGGGTTGACGAATCCGGGGGATTCTTCGGCGCGGGGGGCGTTTTCGGTGCTGGGCGTCTTGCCTGCTGACTTGGATTTGTTGTTCATCATGTTCCTAAACCTAAAGTGCCGAACACTGCGCGAGTGTCCGACACTTTGGGATACATTCGTTGCAGTACGGTAAATTATTTGAGCAAGAGTTCGCCGGTTCCGGCTAGGTAACCCTTGTTGTATACTTCAATCAGGTGCTTGCCCTTCTGAAAGGGCACGTTGGGTTCCCAGAGGAAGCAGCCTTTCATCACGTCGTTGTTGTAGTCCAGTTCTTTGACCTGGGTGTAGCGGATATCTTCGGCGGTACCGACATTTTTCATGATGCCCGAGCCGAGGTTTTCCAGCGCCAGGGTCTCGCCGAGCGGGTTGATGAGCCGCACGTAGAATTGTTCTACTCCCGGAGTGGTTACTTCGTTCTGAGTAGTAGTGAAACACACTTTTACGCGATCGGTTTTACTCGCCGAGCGGGTTTTTGTTGGTTTTCCACTTTTTTTGACCTTCCAAGAGCTGGCTTCCACGTTGTCGACCTTGACGACCGAGGCGAGGGTTACCTTTTCACCGAGCTGTGAGTTTTGCGATTCCAAGGCTTCTTTTTCACTCACCAGGGCGGCCTTGGCGGTGGTCAATTCTTCGTTTGCCGTCCGCTGTTCGGCGAGGTTGCCCTCCAGGCTGCGATTGTCGTCGGTCAGCTGAAGGTTGGCCGCTTCCAGCAGTTGATTTTGTTCCTTCAGGTCATTGACTTCGGTGATGTAGCCATCCAGTTGGGTGCGCATCGAGGCCAGGCGGTCACGGGCCTCGTCGAGCTCGCGGCGGTTTTTCTTACCCTGGCCAATCATGCGGCTGATCTTATTTTTTTCTTCTTCCAGCTCTTGTTTTTGCTGGTCGATCAGGGCGTTGAGTTCTTCGTTGTTGGTCTTCATCGACTCGAGCTCGGAGAGGGCTTGGTAATATTGTTTCTCCAGCTCCAGCTTGAGTTTTCCGGCTTCGTCGACTTCCTGTTGCAATTCGGAATTGACGCGATCTTGTTGTACCTTATTGAAAAGGAGAAAGGCGTTGATACCCAGCAAGCCCACGATAACGGCGATGATGATGGCGTTGAATTTGGACTTGGAATCTTTGGCTCCGCTCATGATGTGTTCTTTAATTTTAAAAATTGGTTCGTTTTATCGAAATGTAGCCTATCGCTACCAAAATAATTAAATCTGCGGGGGAAAATGGGGCTCCCACTGGCTTTTTTCAAAATTAGTGCCCATCGGCGGGTCTTTTATTTGTTTTATCCTCGGGCCTTTGCTTATTTTGACTCACCGAAGGCCCCCTGCAGACTGACAACCATTAAGATGGAGAAAGCCGCGGGATAGTTGCATTGGCCTTCGTGAAGCCTTCAATTCACCCGTTTATGTACGAAACCCTCGACCTGACCAAGGTACTGTTCCTCGATATTGAAACCGTTTCCAGCGTAGCCGACTACGAGCAGCTTCCCGACGCCCTGCGCGAGCTGTGGCGGATCAAAAGCCGCCAGATTCTCCGCAAACCCGCCGCCGAGCTAGGCCCCGAAGAAGCCCGCGACCTCTATCCCGAACGCGCCGGCATCTACGCCGAATTTGGTCGCATCGTCTGTATCTCGGTCGGCATCATCGTCCGCGACCCCCAGAGCCACGAGCTGTCGCTCCGGCTCAAATCCTTCGCCCACGACGACGAAACCGAATTGCTGCGCCAATTCTCCGAACTGCTCGAACAGTACTACCAAGACCCCAGCCGCCATTTCCTTTGCGGGCACAACCTCCGCGAGTTTGACGTCCCCTACACCTGCCGCCGCATGGTCATCCAGCAAATGCCCCTGCCCCGCCTCCTCGATATCGCCGGTAAAAAACCCTGGGAAACCAAACACCTCCTCGATACCCTGGAAATGTGGAAGTTTGGCGATTACAAAAACTATACCTCCCTCAAGCTCCTCTGCGCCGTCTTCGGCATCCCCTCCCCCAAAGACGATATCGATGGGGGCGATGTCGGTCGCGTCTACTGGGAAGAGCAGGACCTCGAACGCATCGCCCACTACTGCGAAAAAGACGTCCTCGCCGTCGTCCAACTCCTGCTGCGCTACATGCGGCTCCCCCTACTTCCTACCGAACGCATCGTTCACGTAGGAACCCCCGCTTGATTTCTCCCGGGAAGCGGCGGCAGCCACAAAATAACTTCCGCCAAAGCTCTGGGAATCTGAATGGAAAACACTAATTTTACATCGAAGCTAACAACTGGTATTTCCTTGCTCCGGCTCGACCCCCAATGGTCTCTCCCCGGTAATACGCTTCCCTAGAGAGTTGATTCTACCACTGCATTGCCCCTTATTAGTTGGATCTTTTATGCGCGACCTCCTCATACTAACTTGCTCTTGTTTGTTTGTAGTCTTCGTCCTACAATTCGGACGGGTCGTCGCCCCCGTTTGCGATCCCGATATCCCGGACGACATCTATTACGAAGACATCTCCCTGGTGCTGCCCAGCCCCACGGGCTCCCTTCCGCTACAGTTCAACTTCTACAAGGTGAGCCGCAACCTCTTCCTCATCTTTTTTATCCTCTTTGCCCTCCTGGTCCTGCTCTTTCTCCGCGAGTTTGCCGCCATCGTCGAAGAGGAAAATGCCGGCCAGGTCAAGCTGCGCCTCCAATCCGACCTGGAATTCCGTACCCGCCGGGGCCTCAAAGAGCAACTGGCCGAGAAGGAGCGCCTACTCACCGCCGCCACCCTCGCCCTGGAGCAAAACGATAAGGTCTTGCGCGACCTGCGCCGCGACCTCCACGAGCTACACGACAGCGCCGATGGCAGCCTCCGTCGCAAGCTCACCCCCCTGCGCCGCTCGCTCGACCGGCGCGCCGACCCCCTCAGCAACTGGACCCAGTTCCAGCTGCGCTTCGCCCAGTTGCACCCCCGTTTTTGGGACCGCCTCCTCGAAGCCCATCCCGCCCTCAATGGCAACGACCTGCGTCTTTGTGCCTACCTGCGCCTCCAATTGTCCAGCAAGGAGATTGCCCAACTCCTGGGAATCCAACACCACAGTGTGCAAAAAGCGCGTTACCGCCTCAAGAAAAAACTGGCGCTCGGCTCCCACGAAGATCTTCGGGAATTTATCGCCAAGGTCTAAGGCGAAAAAACTACCTTTGCCCAAAACACCACGGATGAAACATTTGATTGCGCCCTCGGTGCTGGCCGCCGATTTTTCCAACCTCCGCGAAGCTACCGCTATGATCAACCTCAGCGAGGCCGACTGGCTCCACGTCGACGTCATGGATGGCCGCTTCGTCCCCAATATTTCCTTTGGGATGGACATCGTCCGGACCCTCCACCAGCTCTGCGAAAAACCCCTCGACGTCCACCTGATGATCGTCGAGCCCGAGCGCTACATCGAACGCTTTCGCGAGGCCGGTGCCGAGGTCATTACGGTCCACTACGAGGCCTGCCCCCACCTCCACCGCAGCATCCAGCAAATCAAGGCCACCGGGGCCAAGGCGGGCGTGGCCCTCAATCCCCACACGCCGATCAGCGTCCTCGAAAACGTGCTGGAGGACATCGACCTGGTCTGCTTGATGTCGGTCAATCCCGGCTTTGGGGGGCAAAAATTCATCTACCAAACCCTGGCCAAGGTGCGGCGTTTGAGCGCGCGCATCGAGGAGCGCAACCTCCCGGTACTGATCGAGATCGACGGTGGGGTGGGCCTGCAAAACGCCGAGGTTCTGCTCCAGGCGGGCGCCCGCGTACTGGTGGCGGGAAGCAGCGTTTTCAAAGCCGAGCAGCCGCTGGACGTCATTTCCCGTATGAAAAGTATCGGGAACAACACTTTTAGTTATTAGGGGCCGTTGTTATCCCAGAAAAAAGCGGCTAATTTTAACCGCCTCAAGTGTTTTAAAATCACCTTTATGATTCGTTTTTACCTCTGTCTTTTGTTGGTGGCTGGCTGGTGTAGGGGCCAGGCTCAGGAGGAAGCCACGGCGACCATCTTTGGCGTGGTGAGCGACGCGGTCACCAATCAGCCCATTGAGTTCGTGACGGTTTACCTCAAGGATACCAACGTGGCCACCAATTCGGACGAAGGCGGGCGCTACCGGCTTGAGGTGCCGACGGGGCAAGCCTACACCCTGGTCTTCAGCCGGATCGGCTACAAGGAAGGTACGACCTTCCTCCAGCAGCTCCGGGCGGACGCCCAACGCAAAATCGACGTGGCGCTGGCTCCCTCGGAGTCGGGCGTGACAGTAGAGGTGACCGAGAGTCGGATCGACGATGGGGGGATGGTCCGGGAGGGCGTAGAGGAGCTCAAGTTGATTCCCACGGCCTCGGGAAATTTTGAAAGCATGTTGCCCGCCATTGCCCTAGGGACCAGCTCGGGCACCGGGGGGGAACTGAGCTCGCAGTACAACGTCCGGGGAGGGAATTACGATGAGAACCTCGTCTACGTCAACGATTTTGAAATCTACCGTCCCCAGCTGATTCGCTCGGGACAACAGGAGGGGCTGACCTTCCCCAATGTCGACCTGGTACGCGACTTGACCTTTTCTTCCGGTGGTTTTGACGCCCGTTACGGCGATAAATTGTCGTCGGTACTGGACGTCAAGTACAAACGCGCCGATTCGACGCGGGCCTCCATTGGACTGAGTTTTTTGGGCGGATCGGCCCACTTGGAGGGCAGTCAAGAATTGGGGAAGGACAGCTACCGCAAGTTTCGCTACCTGATCGGGGCCCGCTACAAAACGACCCGTTACCTGCTGGGAAGTTTGGATACGCAGGGCGAATACATTCCCAATTTTGCCGACATCCAGGCCTACCTGACCTTCGATTTGAATCGCAACTGGCAGTTGGGGGTTTTGGGGAATTTCAACCGCAGCGAGTACCAATTCGTACCCGTGGAACGGAGTACGGGGCTGGGTTTGGTCAATTTTGCGCTCCAATTGCTCTCGGTGTTTGAGGGCCAGGAAATCGACGACTTTACCACCTATATGGGCGGGCTTTCGTTGACCTACATCCCCGAGCGGGACCACAACCCCTTCTACCTCAAATTTTTGACCTCCACCTACCAATCAAACGAAAACGAGAATTTTGACATCATTGGTTTCTACCTCCTGGGCGAAGTACAGTCCGACCTGGGCAGTGATGATTTTGGGGAAATCGTATCGGTATTGGGGGAGGGGACCCAGCAGCAATTCGTTCGCAACTCGCTCCAGTCCAACGTGAGCAATATCCAGCACAAGGGGGGAATGGAGTTTACGACCAAAAAGAGCAACGAGGAAATCGGAACGGCCGACAATACCCACTTTTTGCAATGGAGTGTCCGCTACCAGCGCGAACAGATCGACGATGAGATCAAGGAGTGGGAACGGCTCGATTCGGCGGGTTACTCCCTCAATTTTGATACCTCCCAGGTACTTTTGCGTCAGGTATTCAAAACCCAGAACCAGCTGCTTTCCAACCGCATCAGCGCCTCGATTCAGGACAGCTATACCTTCCGCCGCGAGGGCAAGAGCGAACTCAAAGCTACCCTGGGGGTACGCGCCTCCTACTGGGACCTAAACAAGGAGTTGATCATCTCCCAGCGCGCCCAACTGCTGTGGAAACCCGCCCGCGCCAAAAAAGACATCTCCTACCGCCTAGCCAGCGGCCTGTATTTCCAACCCCCCTTCTACCGCGAATTGCGCCGCCCCGACGGGCAGGTCAACACCGACGTGCGCTCCCAAAAGTCTTTCCACCTGGTGGCGGGGATGACCCTCGATTTTTACCTGGGAAAAAAGAATCCCAAAAAGTTTCGCTTCATCAGCGAGGCCTACTACAAATCCCTGTGGGACCTGGTATCCTACGAGGTGGACAACGTCCGCATCCGCTACTCGGGCGTCAACGATGCCACCGGCTATGTGGCGGGGCTCGACATGCGGCTCAACGGGGAGTTTGTACCCGGGGCGGAGTCTTGGATCAACCTGTCTTTCCTTCGGGCCCGCGAGCGACTCAACGGCGTACAACACCTCCGTCGCGAAGTCGGCGAACCCGAGGCCGAACCCGTCAACGACGTTCCCCGGCCCACGGATCAGTTCATGACCCTGTCGATGTTTTTCCAGGACTACCTGCCCAAAAACGAGAATTTCAAGATGCACCTCAATTTTACCGTCGGTACGGGGCTGCCCTTTGGCTTGCGCGACAACAACGTCGTTTTCCGCAATACCTACCGCTTTCAGGCCTACCATCGGGTGGACATTGGCTTTTCGGTGCAGCTCTGGAATTACCTCAATCGGGGTAGCAAGCCCAACCATCCCCTGCGCTTTAGCCGCAACACCTGGTTGAGTTTGGAAGTTTTCAACCTCATGGAAGTGGCCAACGTTGCCTCCAACACCTGGATCAAGGCGATTGACAATACCCAGTACGCCATTCCCAATTTCCTTACCTCCCGTCGGATCAATCTCCGCCTGCGGATGGAGTTCTAAACCCACCAAACGTGAGCGATACCAAGCGATTACTCGGTCCGCTGGAATGGTTGATCCTCGTGGTGGGCCTGGGCATCTTGCTGTACTTGCTTTTCCAAAAGCAAGGATTCCAGTTTTTCGAACGCTCCGAACGGGTCGAGTTTATCGATCCCCGGGATGTGCACCAAGCCCGTCCGCCCCAACGCGGGCCGACCGAGGCCCAGGTCGAGGTGGATCGCCTCTTGC
Organism: uncultured Saprospirales bacterium; assembly: GCA_937899855.1. Classification (GTDB taxonomy): domain Bacteria; phylum Bacteroidota; class Bacteroidia; order Chitinophagales; family Saprospiraceae; genus CALLVY01. The sequence continues at coordinate 30,145 of CALCCH010000586.1, forward strand.
GTCAGTTGGCGACCGACTTCCAAAACGGGACGGACGATCCGTCCAGTCCGGCGGAGCTGGGACGGCAGTGGGGGCTCAGTGCGGAAGAGATCCGCTTTTACCGCCGGATTCGGGACAGCTACCGGCCCGACGCCAGCCTCGACAGTGCCAACGATTGGCTCCGGGCGCTGCGGGGTGCCCGCCGGACCTACCTCCAGCTTCAGAACCTACTCGATGAGCTTTCCCCGCGGCAGGAACGGGGTAGTACGCCCGACCAAATCTTAGAAAATGAGGTGGCGGCGCGCGATTTTTACGATCGGCTCGCAGACTGGTACGATCTTTCGGTGGAAGAGATAGAGGACTTTGCCCGTCGTGGCGGACGGGAATTGGAGGATTGGGCCCTCTTTCTCGACCGGCACGCGCGCTGAAAAGGGGCGGCGGCACCGGAGCCCGGGGGAGAAAATGAGGGGCTCGGGTGGGAATACCGGTGTTTTTTTGAGGGAATGGCGGTGAATACCTATCTTTGCGGCGTACCTGATTGCACTGGTACGCGCTGTACTTCCTCTCTTTGACGATGGTCACAAATCCGTCTGCGAAGCTGTATTTCGCGGTTATCCTTAACTTATTTTGCCAAAACCGGCCCGGTGGTTTGGTCGCCGCTGGGTGAACGCAACCGTAAACACTCATTAAGCGGGGAAGGTAACCCCAAAAGTTTTAACGTTATGAAATCGATCCCTGGACTTCTCCTGACCTTTGGCTGGCTCCTGATGAGCGGCAGCGTTTGGTCACAATCCCAATTCGGTCTGGCCGCCTTTAACGAGCCCTGTGGCTTTGGCCACAAGCAGGAGCGGCTGCTGGAGCAGCGCCCCGAGCTGCGGGAGCGGCTGCGGAAATACCGCGAAGAAATTTTGCCCCGCGTAGCGCGGGATGCGCGGGCGGCTGGCCGGCGTTCCAATTCGGTAATTCGGGTGCCGGTGGTGGTCCACGTTATCCACAATGCCGGTGAGGCGGAGGGCGAAGGGCAAAACTTGTCCGCGGCGCGCATCCAAGCACAGATCGACGTGCTCAACGAAGATTTTACGGCCACCAACCCCGAGTTTGGCGATACGCCGACCCGTTGGGAAGCGGTGGTGGGCAATCCCCAAATCGAATTCTGCCTAGCCGCCATCGACCCCGATGGCAACCCCACCACGGGCATCACCCGCCACGTCGATGAGGTGACGGTAGACATGGATGGCGACGACAATATCGAAACGGAACTCAAACCGGCGTACAATTGGGATCCCAACCGCTACTACAACATCTACACCCTGCCCATTCCCGGCACGACGGCGGGTGGGGGCACGACGGGCTACGCCTTTTTGCCCTTTCCCGGCTCGGTGGGCAATGGCAATATCGACGGCTCCGTGGTCGACTACCGCTGGTTTGGTGGGCCGGGTTTTGGCCAATCGGGCTACCGAACGCTAACCCACGAAACCGGTCACTACCTGGGCCTGTACCACCCCTTTGGCGACAACTCCTGTAACCCGGCGGAGCAGGACTGTGGCAGCGACGATGGCCTCGACGATACCCCCAACGTCGACCGCCCCACCTCCTGCTTTGGCTTTATCAACTGCAACAGCCGCTTCCCCGCGGGCCCCTCTTCTTGTAGCAACGAACACCTGTACATCAACTACATGGACTACGCCCCGGACGCTTGCCAGACCTCGTTTACCAACGATCAGATCAACATCATGCGGGCCGTTTTGACGGGGAGCATGAACCCGTACAACTGGGCCAGCCGGGCGCCGTTGGCGGATGGCGTCCTGACCGCTTGTACCTTTAATACCAACGATGCTGCCGTCGCCGAAATCATCAATCCCGGTATCCGCGAATGCGACACCATGTTCATTACGCCCCAGGCGCGCATCACCAACTTTGGCATTGACCCCCTTTCCACCCTGACCATCAGCTACCTAATCGACAACGGTGCACCGGTCACCTTTATCTGGATCGACAACTTGGCTTCGGGCGCTTCCGCCACGGTCGATTTACCCGTTTACCAGCCTCCCGCCGGTGCCTACGAATTTACCTGCTACACCAGCCTACCCAACGGGATGCCCGACGAAAATACGGACAACGATACCCTGTCGGTCAACAGTACCGCCATCCTGACGCTCGACCTACCGCTATTCGAAAACTTTGATGACCCAGCTTTTGACCCCACCCTCAACGGCATCTTTGCCTTCAACCCCGATGCGGATACCTTCGCCTGGCGGCGCAACGCCAATGTGTCGGCCTTCGGCAGCGTCGGCGGTTGCGCCGAATTTGATAATTACTCCGTGATTCCGGGGCAGAACCCGAGTGGCAAACTCGACGTCCTCTTTACCCAGATCTACGATTTCTCGGCGGTCGAAGACGCTGAACTTACCTTTGACTTGGCCTACGCCCCCTTCGACGCCACCTTTTTTGATTCCCTGCTGGTCCTGGCCTCCACGGATTGTGGAACCAACTTTGAACACGAGCTCTACCGCGACGGCAACTTGGGCATGGCCACCGCTCCGGCAACGACCGTTCTCTTTGTCCCCGGCAGCGATCAGTGGCGTACCGAAACCATCGACCTCAGTGCTTTCAACAATACCGACAACATCACCTTTGCCTTTATCAACTTCTCCGGCTACGGGCAAAAACTTTACCTCGACAACATCAACATCACCCCGGCCTGCTTCCTCACGGCCCAGGGCGACCTCACCGATGCGTCTTGCAACGGGGAATGCGACGGGGAGGTAACCATCGCCCCCGACAACGGAACCGAACCCTACGACTATCTCTGGGATGCCAATAGTGGCAACCAAACCACCGCCACGGCGACGGGCCTCTGCGCGGGGACCTACGACGTTACCGTCACCGACGCCGATGGTTGCTCCGGGGTCTTCCGGGCCACCATCGCCGAACCCGACGCCCTTACGGTAATGATCAACAGTACCGACCCCACCAATGGCAACAACAACGATGGAACGCTCATCTCCATCGTGGCGGGGGGAATTCCCGGCTGTTACACCTACGCCTGGAGCAATAGCGAAACGACAGACAACATCTCCGATCTGCCCCCCGGGACCTACACGGTGACGGTAACGGATTGCAACGGTTGTACCGCTACTGAAACGGTCTCTATCTCATCCTTTGACTGTACGGGGCTCAACGTGAGCAGCAGCACGACGGATGTAGATTGCAATGGCGACAGCAGTGGCGCCATCGATTTGACGGCCACTGGGGCCTCGCCCCTCAGCTACGCCTGGACGGGTGGCCTGAGTGGCGCCAATCCGAGCAATCTGGCGGCGGGGGTCTACTCCTATACCGTCACCGATGCCAATGCCTGTACCTTTACCGAAACCCTCACCATCAACGAACCCGATCAATTGACGGCCAGCGTGAGTACGACCAACGTTTCCGCAGTGGGCGCCGACGATGGGACGGCCAGTGCTACGCCCGGTGGAGGAACCGCTCCCTACACCTACGACTGGGGCATCTGGGGGACCGGCCCCCTCATCGAAGACCTTGCACCGGGCGTTTACTCGGTGACGATTACCGATGCCAACGGGTGTACTGCCGTCGACGAAGGCGAGGTACAAGGGGTGGATTGCGGTGGTTTTACCATCGCCAGCGAAGTGTCGGAAGACGCTTCCTGTGCGGGCAATCAGGACGGCAGTGCCGGTATCCTAGTGACGGGCGGTACCGAACCGATTACCTACCAATGGGACGATACGAACCTACAAACCGACCCGACGGCGATCAACCTGGGAGCGGGCAGTTATACCGTAATCGTGACGGATGCCAACAGCTGCACCCTCAGCGCGACCATTACGGTGGGTGCGCCCGATGCCTTGACTTTGGAATTTGCACAGGTCGATACGGTCTCCTGCTTTGGTGGGAGCGACGGTGGTATTTTGGTACAGGTGAGTGGGGGAACGCCCGATTACACTTACGCGTGGGATGCGGCCCTGGGCAATACCAACAACCCCGGTAATCTGTCGGCTGGTACCTACTGCTGTACCGTCACCGATGCCAACGGTTGCAGTATCGATGCCTGCGTCTCCCTACCCGAACCCGATGAATTGCGTTTGTCTTATAATGGCGATACGTCGCTCAATTGCTTTGGCGATTTGAGTGGCAGCATCAGCTTCTTTGCCTTGGGGGGAAATGCCAATACGGGTTACGTTTACGAGTGGTCCCCGGACGTGTGGTCCGGTGGGATGACGACCGTACTGGAAGACCTGGTGGCGGGAACCTACCGTGGAACCGTCACCGATGGCAAAGGCTGTACGGCGACTACCAGTTTTGAAATTACCCAACCGGCGGAACTGATCGTCAACGCAACGGCTACGCCCGAGACCCTGGCGGGCGCCAACGACGGTACGGTTTCGGCGACGGCCAGTGGGGGCACACCGGCTTACACCTACGATTGGGGCGCTGCCGGGGCGGCGGCCAACCTGTCGAATCTGATGCCGGGTCCCTATACGGTGACCGTGACGGATGCCAACGGCTGTGAGGCGACTAGGACGGTGATCGTCCAACCCGCCCAGCTGGACTGCTCCGCCCTGGAGGTCCAACTGACCGCCTTTACCACGACCTGTTCCGATACCAACGATGGCGAGGTCTGGGCTACGCCGAGTGGTGGACTGGAGCCCTACGAATACCAGTGGAGCAATGCGGCGAACACCGCCATGGCCATGGGCTTTGGTGGGGGCATCGCCACCGTGACGGTCACGGATGCCAACAACTGCGTGGTGATCAACGAAATTGAGGTGCCCAGCCCCGACCCACTGGACCTGTCCTTTTCCTTTACACCCGAGTCGATGGCCGGAGCGGGAGATGGCGCGATTACCGCCACGGCCAGCGGGGGTACTCCCGGTTACAGCTACGACTGGTTCAACGCCACTACCGGCCCCCTCAGCGGCGCTACCATCAGCAGTCTGAATGCGGGTGCGTACTCCATCACCGTCACGGACGCCAACGGCTGTAGCTACAGCCCCGTGACCCCCGTTGAGCTCGAATTGGGTATGGTGGATTGCGCCGACCTGACGGTGGAGGTACAAACGGAAGGAGTTACCTGTTTTGGTTTGGAAGACGGCAGTGCTACGGCAACGGCCAGCGGTGGGGAAGAACCCTACACCTACGATTGGGGCCCCTTCGGAACGGGGACCCTGGTCACCGACCTTCCCGGCGGCACCATTAACCTCACCATCACCGATGCCAACAATTGTACCCTGGTAGAGACGGTCGAAATTTTTGAACCCAACCCCTTGACCATCAATATTCTGGCCACCAACGAGAGCAGTGCCGGTGCCAATGACGGCAGCATCGCCGTCGCGGCCCTGGGCGGGACACCGGACTACACCTACGACTGGGAAGACCTCCCGGGAATGGATGATCCCTCGGACCGCAACAACCTGGCCCCCGGCACCTATAACCTCACCGTCACCGATGCCAATGGCTGTAGCGCTACGACCAGCGCTACGGTCGGGACGGACAATAACGATTGCGCGACCCTCAGCGGAACGATCCAAACTACCCCCGTCTCTTGCTTCGGCGACGAGGATGGGACCGCCACGGTCTTTGCCACGGGGGGTACCGAGCCCTACTCTTACCTCTGGATCAACAGCGATACCACCGCCACGGCTGACAGTCTGGAGGCCGGTACGGTACTGGTGACCATTGTGGACGCGGCGGGTTGTGTCTTCGTCGCCGAAGGACAGGTGAATCAACCCCTGGAAATCAACATCATGACCGGGTTTACCAACGAAACCACCGCCGGCGCCAACGACGGAACCGCCACCGCCATGGCGGGGGGAGGCACCCCTCCCTACACCTACGATTGGCAGGATCTGCCCGGCAGTAACGATCCCGCCAACCGCAGTGGCTTGGCCCCCGGTCAGTACACGGTCGTGGTCACCGATGCCAACGGCTGTACGGGCGAGGCCACGGTCACCATCGGCACGGGACAAATAGATTGTAGTAGCCTCACCAGCATCATGTCGACCGTAGGCCTGACCTGTAACGATTCCGGCGACGGGATCGCGGCGATCGTGGTAACGGGGGGAACGCCCCCTTACGAGTACCTGTGGAGCAATGGTGACATGGGGGTCACCGCCAATAACCTGCCCGGAGGACTGGTGGAGGTGACCGTTACGGATGCCCAGGGCTGCGTCCTGGTCAATGAAGTGGAGGTGCCCGCCCCGGATCCGATTGAAATCAATATCGTCGTGACCAACGAAACGGTAGCTGGCTTTAACGATGGACCGGCCACCGCTACGGCCAGCGGTGGCACCCCACCGTACAGCTACGATTGGGGGCCCCAGGGAATGGGGGCCATGGTGACGGATCTGCCGCCGGGAACTTACGTGGTGGAAGTGGTCGATGCCAGCGGTTGTCGCGGGCTCACCACAGCGACGATCGAACCCGGCCTGATCTGCACCATTGCGGCTACTTTTGACCTGGTGACGGTATCTTGTACCGGGGAGCAGGACGGTACGGCGACGGCCACCGCAGTGGGGGGCGAAGCTCCCTACATTTACAATTGGGGGAATGGCGACACGGGACCCACCGCCACCAACCTTCCACCGGGCCCCGTAATGGTGACGATTAGCGACAACGCCAGCTGTGTATTTATCACCGAGGTGCTCATTGAGGAGCCCCTGCCCCTGGAATTGATGCTGAGTTCGACCGACGAAACCGTACTTGGCAACAATGATGGAACCGCTACGGCCACCGCCAGTGGCGGTACCCCACCGTATAGTTACGACTGGGGGGCGGCCGGAATGGGCGCTACGGTCAGTGATCTGGCGCCGGGTACTTACTCGGTGACGGTGACGGATGATCGGGGCTGCCAACTGACGGCCCAGGTGACGATCGAGCCGGGGGATCCCGATTGTAGCGCGCTCGTATTGAGTTTTGAAGATACCCAGGTCCTTTGTGCTGGAGAAGATAACGGTACGGCGACGGCCGTCATCGAGGGGGGAACCGCCCCTTATACCTACGATTGGAGCAATGGTGGAATGACCAGCACCATTACCGATGGCGCGGGTACTTACACCGTTATCATCAACGATGCGGTAGGTTGTGAATCGCAGGGTACGGTTACTATTCTGGAACCTCCGGTGTTGCTGCTCAACGTGGTGGGACTGGATGGCGAATGTGGTAGTTTGGGAACCGTAGTGGCCAGCGTCAACGGTGGGGTAGAGCCCTATGCTTACGCCTGGAGCACCGGTGCCGATACCGAGGCGATCAGTGGTCTGACGCCGGGCACCTATTCGGTGACGGTAACCGATGCCAATGGCTGTGTGCAAAGTGGGGCAGCGGCGGTAACCGTGGAGGACTCGGGGATCGACATGGAGGTGGCGGTCAGCGATGTCACTTGCTTTGGCCAGACCGATGGTTCGATTCAGCTGGGCATCACCCGGGGGGTACCGCCTTTTGAGGTAGAATGGAGCAATGGTGCCACGGGGACCAGCCTCAGCAATCTGGCGCCCGGCACCTATACGGTGCAGGTGACCGATGCCATCGGTTGTGTTTACCTGCGGAGTATCGTGGTGGAAAGCCCGGTGGAATTGTCGGTGACGGTCAGTACGATGGGCAGTGATCCCAACGGCAGCGACGGTACCGCTACGGCCCTGGTACAGGGAGGACTGCCCCCCTACAGCTACTTGTGGAGTACGGGAGCCACGGGAGCCACCATCGGTGGCTTGGGGACGGGCTCCTATTCGGTGCTGGTGACCGACCGCAACGGTTGCTCGGCGGAAACGACTTTTGACATCTTTACGACCAGTACGACGCAGCCCCTGGAGCTGGCGGAATGGTCCCTAGCCCCCAACCCGAGTTCGGGCCGCTTCCAACTGCACGTGGTCCTGTCCGAAGCGGAGCGAATGGACTTGACGGTATACGATTTGCTGGGCCGGGTTGTTTGGGCTGAAACGCACCAGGGCCAACAGCTCGATCGGACGATTGACCTGTTCGGACGGCCCGCGGGGACCTATTATCTCCGCCTAAGTACCGAGCGGGGACAATTCGTACGCGCCCTCGTTTTGACGCGGTAGAAAAAATTAGGACCTTTGCGGCATGATTGCACTTGGAAAATATGCCGAACTGGAGGTCCTCCGCATTACGGAACCGGGCGTTTATTTGGACGGTGGTCCCCTCGGCGACCTCCTGCTTCCCCAGCGGGAGGTCCCCGAAGACCTCGAAATTGGACAGGACCTACGGGTCTTTTTGTACTGCGATTCCGATGATCGCCCCATTGCCACCACGATTCAACCCCTCGCCGAAGCGGGCCACTTTGCCCTACTCCAAGTCAAGGACGTCAACCACTACGGCGCCTTTCTCGATTGGGGATTGGCCAAGGACCTGTTCGTGCCCTTCCGCGAACAACACCGTGCCATGCAGGTGGGAGAATCCGTCCTCGTCTACGTCTACGTCGATGAAGACACCGACCGCCTGGTCGCCAGCAGCCGCCTCAATCGGTTTGTGGAAAAAGAAAACCAGGACCTCGAACGGGGTCAAGCCGTCGAAATCCTGGTGGCGGAAGTATTGGAGCGGGCTTTTCGCGTCATCGTCAATGACCGTTACTGGGGGCGTTTGTACCGCAATGAGGTTTTCCAAGCCCTGGCCATCGGAGACCGCTTACCTGCCTACGTAAAAAAAATCCGGGAAGATCGCTTACTCGACATTAGCTTACAAGAACAGGGCTTTAACCAAATACCAAAGTCGGCTGAGTTAATCTTGGCGCAACTTCGCGCCCAGTCTGGTTTCTTGCCACTGACGGATAAGAGCTCCCCGGAAGAAATCTACGATGCTTTGCAAATGAGTAAAAAAGTGTTCAAAAAATCGCTTGGCCTATTGTACAAAAGACGCATCGTACGTCTGGAAAAAGATGGGGTGCGGCTACTGAGCTAAGACCACACCCCTAGTCCACGATCATTATTCGTTCTACGTAGCCGAACCGACCTTCGATTTCCAATGTACAAAAGTACAGGCCGGCCCTTAAATTGGCCACGGTAAAACGTTGTTCCTGTGTGCCTGCCGCGAGCGTAGTGTCGGGCAGAATGACGTGGACTTCCTTCCCGTATTGGTCCAAAAGAGTCGCCTTGACGCGGCTACTCTCCGATAATTTAAAGCTGAGTTGGGCCCAATCCCGAGCGGGGTTGGGGTTGAGGCGGATTTGAATATCCTCCGCAGGGGGGGCCTTGGTGGCGGTACTGACCTGGCCACTGAGGTTGGTGATCAGCCGCAGGCGGCCCGTTCCGTTGACGAAATAGCCAATGAACTCGGAGACGTAGAGGCTGTCGCCACCGGGGGCGGGGAAGATGCCATTGGGGCCCGTAAAACGCGCCGTGCTGGGATCGCCATCCTCATCCCCACGACTGCTACCGAGAAACAACTCGACGTTGCGGTCCGGGGTGATTTTGTATATCTTGAATCCTTGCACCGCAGTGGCGTAGACGGTATCCCCAATCATGCACATGAATCCCAGGTTGCCACTACCCGGGAGCTGGCTAAAGAATTCCGTATTGCCCGCTGGATCTACTTTAAAGATCGCCCGGTTGTTGAAATTGGCGACGAAGAGGTTACCCTGGGTATCAAAACCCATCCCCGCCGGGCCACTAAAGGCAGGATAATTGTTGAACGCTAGGACGTCCCCTTCGGGCGTGATCTTGTACAGGCGACTCTGGGTGTAGGAGCTGGCGATGAGGGTATCGGTACCGGGTTGGAAGATCAGGCCGGAGACGCCCATGAGGCTGTCGACAAACAGTTCCATGTCGGCCCCCGGTTGGGTCCCCTTGCGATAAATTCGGTGGGCGGTATTGTCTGCGATGTAGAGGACGTCATCATCGCTGACGGCCAAGCCATTGGGTGCTCCGATGTTTTGGCCGGCAAATAGACTGACGCCATCGGTGACATTGTACTTGTACACCGCCCCACCATTGTAGCGCGAGCCGTACAGGTTGCCCGCGGAGTCCATGGCGAGGGCATCGTTCATGCAGGAGGCGCCTTCGTAAAGGGTAGTCACTGACTGCGCCTGCGAGGGGACATCACCCAGTAGGGCTACTACAAAAAATAGTAGGTAAAATCTTTTCATAAGGTTTAGGTTTTAGAATAAATCTGATGACCCAAATGACGGTGGCGCGGCCCGGAAATTCGACCCACTTTTAAAAATGGGTCGAATTTTCAGCAGGGGAATCGACGAAAGGGCCCCCGGGAGCGTACGAACGACATTTTGCGGATTTGGCGCTTAAGCGTTGCCGGGGGGGAGGGAGTGGTCTCCGTTTTTGAAATAGTTGCGGGGACTCTGACCGGTGACCTTGCGGAAGGCGCGGTTGAAGGCGGATTTGGAGTTGAAGCCGGCCTGAAAAGCCAGTTCGAGGGTATTGCGTTGGGCGTAGTCGGGCTGCTGGCGCAGTTGGATAAATTCGCGAACGCGGTAGGTGTTGATAAAGTCGAAAAAATTCTTTTGGTAGCCCTGGTTGATCCGTCGGGAGAGCTCCGACCGGGGGAGGTCCAGCTGGCTAGCCAGGTCACCAATTTTGATTTCGGGGTGGAGAAAAGGCTTGTGTTTGAGCATGTACTGGTCGCGCTCGTCCAGTTCTTGGCTCGGGGGGGCGCTGGTCTCGGGAGGTACGGCTAGGCTGGGGCTCGGGCTGGTGATGAGTAGGGGCGGGAGATCCAGTAGTTCGGTCGATAAGAGGATGCGGAAGGCCAAAAAGTAAACGGAGAAGACCAGGGCAAACCAGACCAGCACGTAGCTGATGTAGCTGGGTTGGCTGGTTACCAGACCGTAGAAAGCACCCCCAATCCAAAGCCCCAAAATGACAAAGCTGGCGATGCAGTGGGGCAACAAGGCTTCGCCAATAAATTCGGCGGCGTATTTCTCGTAAAATTCCCGGCGGTAGGTCCGAAAAAAGCGGACCGAGCCAATGAGGTAAGCCAGGAGGTGGAACATGGCCGCTACTTCGACGAAGTAAAAGAGCACGATGATCTGCCGCCGGGTCAAAAAATCGACTAGCCCCTCCGCGTGAAGTGCCACGATGGTATTGATGATGAAAACGTGGATAAAGGCGGGGATAAAGTGCCGCCAATACCGCCTACCAGAGGGAAGCCCACGGTGGAGGAGGGTGCGGATAAAAAAGAAGACGGCCGGCCCGGTAAGAAACAGAATCACGTCGGGTAGGAGCCGCAGGGATGGGTAATCACGCAAGCTACTGTAGGGCAAGGTGACGCGACCGATGAGGATGACCGTGACCAATACCAAGAGGTAGACCAGGTGCTGGACCGCCGCCTCGTTGGAGGGTTTCTTGCGCCACAGGAGCAGGGCCATAAAACCGCCCTGAACCGCCCCGAGTAAGAGGAATGCGTTGAGCCAATCCGTTGTTGACATACTTAGATTTAGTTGTGTAGAACGAGCGGGGCTTAATGGGAAACAGCGGGGGTACTTTCCGATCGGTAATATAAAAAACTTATGGCAATCGCAGGGTAGGAAATAAAAAAAGTCCCCACTCACGAGCGTGATATTGGGGACCTGGAGAGAAAGGAAAGTTAATTTATAATAGGACTAACACTTACAATACTAATTTAAAATTCGAGAATCCGACGGACATACTCTTCGCTTAGAATGGCTTTGTCGATTACGTTGAGTACAAAGGTGTAATCTCCCTTCTTGCGATTGATCTTGCGGAATTTCTCGGGGCGGAACAAGGCGATCTTGTTGTCCGGGGTCACCAGCCACATCAGGTTGTCGGACTGGGTCTCAAAGCTGACGGGGGCGCCGGGGCGCGCGTGGAAGCGGGCCACCGTATTCCGGTTTTGGTTGACCAGGAAGGCCGTATGGCTATCGTACTCGTGGTTGTCGTCGTCTTTGAAGTCTCCCTTGACGCGCGCCACAAAGGGAGGCAAGGGGCGATCGCAATTCCAGATGCCAAAGCTGCTGGCCCGGAAGCGGTTGATGATCTTGCGAGTGATCATTTTCTCGCTCGCTTCGCGATCCAAGCCCCGGCTACGCAAGGCCGCGATTTCCTCGCGATACGCCAGCTCCGCCTGTTGACGTTCCGCTTCGTAGAATTCCCGCAAGCGAGCCCGAGCATCGGCCAATTGCGCTTCCCGCGCCGTGACCGCCTGCTGGTAGACTTCAAATTGCTGGTTGAATTCCTGAATCGCCCGATCGTAATCCGCTCCCGATAGGACGGGATTGATGATCATCTTTAGCTGGGTCTCCCCGCTGATGAGGGTCAATTCGTAATCGCGGTTGTTCAAACGACGGAGCTGCATATCCTCCCAGTTGATATTGTCGGCAGCCCTTTGCTGCTGCTGGTAATCGGGGCTATTAGGAGAAATTTGCCATAGGGTGCCCGCGTATTGTTGACGAAGTTCGCGCAGTCGCTGCTCTTCGGCGGCTAGGGCTGCTTGCAACTCGTTGGGAGTCCGGTCGGGGTCAGCGGTGACACTTGCGGATAGGTCGTTGAAGTCAAAGTCAAAGACATCGTCGCTGGTGGCCCGCTCGGGGCGGACGGGCGCGACGGGTAGGGGAATCTCCGCTTCGATTCCTTGGATTTCCCGCAACTCTTGCTGCCGCAAATCAGCCAGGGATTCCTGGTGCTTGCGGTCGGCCTCTTCGGCCGGTTCCGTAGCGGCGGGGTCTTCCACCTCGTCGACCACTTCGATGGCGTCTTTGGCGTGGTATACCCAGTTGCGGGCCTCCGTATCGAGCTGGTAAACGTTAAAGCTAGGCACCTGGGCCCGCTCGGCGGCGGGGATGCGCATCTCGGAAACCAATTCGACGTCGATTTCCTTACCCGGGGCGACGTTGATCTTACGGCCGTCTTGTTCGGCGTAGATTTCGATCATACCGGCGGATTCCAATTGGTAGAGGGTGCCGGCGGAATCGTAGCGCATGGGGATGCCCGAGAGGAAGAAGTCGACGTAGTCGTGAAACTCGCGGTAGCGAATGTCTACCTCGCCCTGTACAATTCCACCCTGCTCGTCGACAAAGGCGGCAGCGGGAACGATGAGCTTGGAGCCATTGGCGTATTCAAAGATGCCACCACGATTGGCGTCGAGGCTTTTTTGGGTATAGCTGGCCTTGATTTGTTTGAAGGGCGGATCGATAAAGGGGCGAGCCGCAAAGTAAGTCTGGTCGGCCTGGTTGGGGGCGACGACTTCGGTTTGGTACAAAAACAAACCAACCAGGGCGGCAGCGGTCGCACCACCGAGGTAGTAGAGCCAACGCCGGCGGGGCCGTCCTGCCGATGGCTCGGAGCGCTCCGGGGCGGAAGTCGCCCCATCGGCTTGTACCTGAGCGAGCAGGGCATCGAAATCCTGGTGCCGAGCGATTTGCTCATCGCTCAGTTGGGGCGGATCGACAATGATTTTGTACTTGTTTTTCATAAATTGCTAGTTGTGCCTACATGATCAGAAAAAGGGTAGTAAGTCGAGTTTCCTGATGATGCTAGAGGCTGGGGGCTTCCCCCGGCCCGGAGTTACGCAAAATGATTTTCTTCATCTTCTCCAGGGTGCGGTACGTCTTAATTTTAGCATTACTTTCCGTCAGGCCGAGAATATCGGCAATTTCCTTAAAGGGTCTTTTTTCAAAAAATCGCATTTCGATCAGTTCCACCTCCACGTCGCGCAATTCATCCAGGGCTTTGATCATCGCCTCCCGCCGTTGGGGGCCTTGCTCCTGTTCCATCTCCTCCCGGAGGTGATCCAAATGCTCCGTCTCCAGGCTGACCATCCGATTTTTGGCGGACTCGCGAAAGTACTGCGCCACTTCGTTGCTGGCGATGCGGTAGAGCCAAGCCGAAAAAGGAACGCCCTTGAATTCATACTTAGCGATTTTTTGTAGGGCCTTGAGAAAAACCTGAGAACACAAATCTGCCGTCAGGGCCTCGTCAACCGTTCTTCGAAAGACAAAGCGAAAGATCGGCGGGTAGTATTTATTGTAAATGGGTCGAAAGTGCGTCGGATCAGACTGGGCAGCTTTGATCTGCTCCCATTCCGATTGTATGGCTTCCTCGGAAACGGCCTTGTTGGATTTGTCCATCCGCACTCGTTTTTCTACAAGGGTACGACTTCTTGATAAATTCGAAAACATTTACGGAATTTTTTTAACTTTCCGATATCGTCACTGGCGAAAGCCATCTCCACAGCCAGAAACCTGAGTTGCTGACTGTGGAAGGGAGGCTATCAGCTAATCGCCATAAAGACCGTTTCAAACTCATAATGCCATTCTCCCAAAAAGTAACAGACCCGGCTACACTTTTTTGAAAAAAATTTAAATTTTCTTTAAAGTGAGAAAGCGACAAAAGTTTCTGGGGAAAAATGTCATTTTACCTTTCAAGTATTGTGGAGAGTCTTTATCTTGATAAGATTCTCCCCGAATCACTTTACCCTACTTTAAACATACCATCGAGACAACGAGATGACCAAAGCCATTTGGGCTACCCCGGGGGTAGGCCGATCGGTTTTATTATTGAGGCCAATTTGAAGCACTATGCTCCTGAGAATCTTGGGTTTACTGGTACTACTAACGCTCCTGGCTTGTCAGCCCGAAGAGGTGCCCAAACCCGTCGTCCACGCCCCCTTTTTACAAGACGACAGCACCTGGGCGGATTCAATTCTCGCCCGGATGAGTACGGCACAAAAGGTCGGGCAGCTACTCGTGTGGGCTCCTCGCTCCGCGAAGCAACTGCACCCATCCACCCCTCAAGACCTCGCAAGCCAGCAAGCGGGAGGCTTCCTCCTCCAAGACCTGCCCCTCGATTCTTTCCTCCTGTGGCGCGATCGGATGGAAGCCCAGGCCGCGGTACTCCCCTTCTTCGGAACCCGCGAACGCATCAGCCTACACGGCCAATTCAACGATCTGACGCCCTTCCCCCTGCCCGCCACCCTCAGCAGCAGTACACGCGACTCCGCCCTCCAACAACTCGAACGCCGCTACGTCCGACACTGCCAGGCCCTCGGCATCAACTTCAGCCTCGCTCCGACCCTGGCCCAGAACCGGCCGGAGCGAGGCCAGTACAATTACCAAGTGCTCACCAACGACTCCACCGAACAGCGCGAACGATCTCAGCAGTTGCTCTACGCCCTACAAAACGAACACATCCTGAGTATCGGGGGGCAGGTCGAGGCCATCAAAACCAGCCCCTCCGACAGCCTGGCCCGCCACCAGTCGACGCTGGGGCAATTGTCGCACGAGGGGCTTTCCGGGATGCGTTACCGAACCGGCTTTTTTAGAGCCGATACCCTGCGCAGTCGCGGGGCGGACTACCTCGCCCGCTACGCCAAAGCCCGCTACGATTTTGACGGACTCCACTGGGCCGATGCGTCGTCGAGCCAGACGGTGGTGGCCCAACTCCTCGCCGGAGCGGAGGTGCTCCTGGTCCCGGATAGCCTGGGGCAGTACCGGGCCGTGATTCTGGAGGCCCTGCGTCAAAAGCGGTGGAGCGAGGCGGACCTGGACCGCAAGGTCCGTCGGATCCTTCGGGCCAAGAATTGGATCCGCTGCGCCAACGTCGTGGCAGCGGATCGGCGAGCGGCGGCCCTAGCTGAGTTGCGCGATCCGCAGCTGGACCGTACCGTTCGGGAATGGTACGAGGCTTCGCTGGTGCTGGCCCAAAATCGGGGGGAGCTCCTGCCCTTCCAAAATCTCGCCCAAAAACGCTTTGAGGTGATCCAGGTCGGACCGGCCGAGCTGTCGCACTTTAGTCGGGAACTGGGACAGTATACCCAGTTTCGGGAGCGTTGGATCCAGCCCCAACCGGGAGGCGGGCTGGCTCCTCTAAAGCCTCGGCAGTACCGACACCGAACGGTGGTATTGGCCCTCAGCCAGCAGAATCTAGCCGCCGATCAGCACGCCGAATTTATTGCCTCGGTCAATGCCATCGCCCGGGAAGGGGCGCTGGCTTTGGTCAATTTTGGCAATCCCTACAACTTGCAGTTTTTTGACAGTACCCTGGCGATGATTCAGGTGATGGAGCAGCATCCAGTAACGGAGACCTACGCCGTACAGGCGCTCTTTGGGGGGCGCAACACGCCCGGTCGCTTACCCCTGAGGGTAGCCACCCACCTGCCCCGGGGCCACGGCGGTAACCTGTCGACCACCCGGCTGGCTTACGCCGAGCCGGAGGAGGTGGGCATTGCCTCTTTTAAATTGGTGGGTATCGATGCCATCGCGCGTTCGGCGATCAGCAAGCGGGCCATTCCCGGCTGTCAGGTTATGGTACTAAAGGAGGGGAAGGTGATTTACGACAAAAACTTTGGCCACCAAAGCATCCACCGACGGCGGGCGGTAGCGGATCAGGACCTCTACGACCTGGCGTCGATTACCAAGGTGGCGGCCACGACGCTGGCCCTGATGAAGCTATACGAAAACGGGCGGGTCAAACTGCGGGACCGACTGGAGAAACACCTGGAGCTAGGGGAGGACTCCCCGCTCCGCAAACTGACCCTGTGGCAATTGTTGACCCACCAGTCGGGACTCCAAGCCCACATGCCCATCACGCCCTTCGTCATGGCCCGCGATTCCAACAGTCGAGATTGTACGGAGTACTTTTGCTACGAAGAGCGGGACGACTATCAGATTCCCGTAGCCGATTCCTTTTTCCTACGCCAAGACTACCTGGATACCCTCTGGCAGGCCGTCTACCAATTGGAGCCCAAGCGCCGAAAACGCTACCGGTACAGCGACGTCAATTTTGCCCTCCTACAACGCGTGGTGGAAGCCAAGACGGGCAAGGATTTTGACCGTTATCTCCAGCAACAGTTCTACACCCCACTCCACCTCAAACGCACGGGCTTTCGCCCCCTCGATCGTTTTCCCCAGCGGGAAATCATCCCCACGGCGCACGACGAGCTGTGGCGCAAGCAAGTGGTGCACGGCTACGTCCACGACGAGACGGCGGCCCTCCTACGGGGCGTGGCGGGCAATGCGGGACTTTTTTCCAACAGCCGCGATCTGGGCATCCTGTTTCAGATGTTACTCAATGGTGGCACTTACGGCGGGCGCCGCTACCTCCAGCAATCCACAATTGATTACTTTACCCGCACCCAATCCAAGGGCTACCGGGGGCTGGGTTTTGACAAGCGCAACAAACGCCTCCGGCGGCAGGCCTGTTCGCCCAAGGCCTCCAAGCACACTTACGGGCATACGGGTTTTACGGGCTCCTGTATCTGGGTGGATCCGGCCGAGGACTTGGTCTTTATCTTCCTCACCAATCGCATCAATGAGGACTACCACAACAAGGGGCTTTTCCGCGAGCGCGTCCGGCGGCGGATGCACACCGTGGTGTACGATGCCCTCCGCTCTTACCGGCCGGGCCAGCGAACCACTCCGGCAGCCCGGACCCAGCCCGTGCAGCGCGCGGAGGCTTCTTTTGATTTGGAGCAATGAGGAGACTACTAACGCAATCCCAGCGCCGCCTCGATGCGATCGGGGTAGTCTGTGATGATGCCATCGACTTCTAATTCCATCAGCAAACGCATGTCCTCCACTTGATTGACGGTCCAGGGAATGAGCTTCATCTGGCGGGCGTGGACTTGTTCGACCAGTTCCCGGGTGACTGTTTCGTAGTAGGGGCTGTAGATGTCGGGTTGGAAGGACAGCCGGGCGAGGTTGGTTTCGAGGGATTGGGTGTTTTCGATCAGCTGGGCGGTGGTGACCTTGGGATTTTGCTGGTGTATGGCTTCGAGAATATTCATATCGAAGGATTGGAGGGTGACCCGGGGTAGGATACCGAGGCTATCCAACTCGCCAAGTACCAGTTGGACGAACGCGGCGGGGGCGGGGGTGAGCCGGCCGTAGTAGCTTTCCTCGGTTTACAGCTCGATGTTGAAGTAGGGCAGGGGGCGCTGCAGATCCCGGGCTTTGGCTTCGGCGGCTCGCACCATTTCGCGCAGCTCGGGTTTGGTGGCGGCTAGGGGCTGTTGCTCGGGAAAGCGGTCGTTGCCCCGTTGTCCGCAGTCGTAGGTTTGGATGGTGGCGTAGTCCATCTCGTAGATTTTGAGGCTTTGGGCTTCGCTGGCCGTGACGGGTTGGCCTTTGGGGTTGGTACAGATGTGTTCGGAAAACCAGGGTTCGTGGGAGAGGATGACCCGTTGGTCTTGGGAGACGACCACGTCCAGTTCGAGGGTTTGGATGGGGTATTCGAGGGCCTTGAGGAAGGCGGGGATGGTATTTTCGGGCAGGAGTCCGCGGGCGCCGCGGTGGCCCTGCCAGTCGATCGTGGGGGTACTCATGGTGTTTTGTATTGGTGTGGTCGCCGGTTTTTTGGCTGGTGTGGCTGCGGGTTGGGGGTCGGCGCCGCAGGCTAAAATTAGGGATAGCGCAAGTAAAAAGGGGATGTGGGGGAAAGAGGTCGGTCCATTGGTCGATTGGGTTCCCATGCGTGCTATTGGTTTTTAATTTGCTTCAATACGTAGTCCAACTGGCTATCTTTCCCGGCGATCAAATCCGCTACGGTTAGGTGTACCGCTTGGTCTGGTACAATCCCACGTCCTCTTTCGGGGCTGGTATCTTCTACGAAGCGATTTATTTTGACCAGCGAGACGAGGATTTTGATGGCCGAGTGGGGTAAGGTGTAGAGGATGGGGTAGCCCCCCGTTTGTGTGTAGTAGCCACCCCCCGTTTCTTCTCCAATCAGGGGGATGCCCGCATTTTTGCAGAACAAGGCAAAGCTAGCGCCTGCCGAAAACGTCTTTCCCGAGATCTACACGTAGACCTTGCCCCCGTACCTTTTTTTGTTGGGAACCATCCTGGCTTCGTTGGTGTCCTCCTGGAGTAGCCAGCGCTCGCCTTGCTTTTCCGCCGACTCGTAGAACGTCTTGAAAAAGGTTTCGTAGGTATATCCATTGACTAGGTTTTGACCATGGTCTTCCTCCGGTAGGGTAGCGGTGCTCACTTCGGAGGACCGACGTTGCTTAAAGGGTTTACTGGCGAGGTAGGAGAAGGCATGGATCGCATTGAGGGGATAGCCCCCTTCATTCTGCCGGATGTCAATGATCAGGTGCTTCGCTTTTTTTCGTCGGATGTCTTTGAAAATAGCGCCGAGCGCCGATTGAAATTTTTCCACCTCCCCGTTGAATGTGTTGAGGGTTAGAACGGCGGTACGCAAGGAGTCGATGAAGTAACAATCGGGTGCCTGTTTGCCCAGGGTCGTACGGCCAAAGTTGGAGTTTCTTTGGGCAAAGCGTTTGCCAATGCTTTCAAAAGATTGGCTGTCAATGTACCGCTCCTCGATCCGATTGGAAGGGCTGCGGTAGCTGACCCGGTATCCCGCCTGTGCTCCGAATTCGTAAAAGTGCAGGATGCCAAATTCCCTTTCCATTTGTCGGTCTTTTTTACTCGTGTTGAATCCATCCGATGGGGCGTAGGGCAGCAATCGCTCCCGCAACGTCGTCCACTCGATGCCGTCAATGGTCAGGATTTCTGACCCGACGGGGATGCCAAAGTCATCGGTATCGGT
>CALCCH010000587.1 GCA_937899855.1 uncultured Saprospirales bacterium
GACAATTGATACACCAGCCCATCGAAAGCGGAGAATGCTGAGCCACTACCTCCATTTTCTCGATCGGACCGTGGCAGGTCTGACATTCTACCTTACCCACCGAAACGTGCTGGGCGTGGTTGAAGTAAGCATGATCGGGCAAGTTGTGAATGCGAATCCACTCGATCGGGCCGTAAATTTTTTCCTTCTGATCGTTGGTGAGGGAGGTTACGATACCGTCCCACTGGGTTTCTGCTGCCTCTTCGGCCGCCGCCAGCAGTCGCTTGGCGTAGCCCTCGTAGCGGGGCTCAGTTTCTTTCTTTTCCACAAACTGCTCCTTGATCCATTTCTTGTAGATGTTCTCGAAATCGGCATTGTCCATGCCATCCGCATCTTCGATGTAGGTATCGTTATTCGGATTGTAGCCCACTGAGGCGTAGATTTTGGTCAATTCAGCCGTACCGTACTCCGAACCGTATTTGATGGCCTTGTGGCAGTTCATACAGGTATTAGCCGCCGGAATGACCGAGTGCTTGGAGCGGCGAGCGCCGTCGTGGCAGTACTGACAGTCAATTTTTTGCAGACCGGCGTGAGTGGCGTGCGAAAACTTAATCGGCTGATCGGGAGCGTAGCCCTGCTGCCGTCCCAAATCGATGGCGTTGTTTACGCTGGTGTAGCCTCCGAGTACAACGAGGGAGAATACGGCAAAGCCGACCACCCCCTTGCTGGTGATGACATCCATCAGAGTAGCGCGGGGCGCCACCTCACCACCTTCCCTGACCTGAGCCATGTGGCGGAGGTTGGATACGATCCGAGCCAGCACGATGGCCAGGATGGCCAAAATGAGGAAAAGGGTAAAATAGAGGAAGTTACTGCCTTCCTTGGGTGCTCCTGCCCCCGTATCACCAACCGGATTGACCACGGCGAGCGTGGGGCCGTAGGTTCCCTTGTACACCCCATCGATGTAGGCCAGCATGTTGCGAATCTGGTCATCAGTCAGATTGGGGAAAGCGGTCATCACGGAGTTGTTGTACTCTTTGTACAGGCTTACCGCGTAGGCGTCTCCCGTGGCGATGACGGCCTGGGAATTCCGAATCCACGCGTAGAGCAGTTCTTCCCGGCCTTCCCAACGCTCCTCTACCCCACCGAGAGCGGGGCCAGTCATCTTGTCCTTCATGTTCTTGTTGTGGCAGGTCGCACAGTTGCCCTTGAAGATGGCCTTGCCCTCATCGAGGTTGGCCTCTTGGGCAAAAAGAGCGGAAGAAAAGAAGCTGAGCGTGAGGAAAAATAATAATTTGGTCACCAATGATCTACTAATCATCATATCTTTGCATTCTATGTAGTGATTGAACCCGAAAAACAAAACAGTATGCTCTGTCATTTTTCTGTCACCGCAAAAATACGATTCGTTACATATTTTAACAATAATTAGAATAAAGTCTAAACTATTTAGATTAGTTCTAAATAAATTGTTCAAGGCATTGATTTTCCAACAAAAAAGCCGTCTGGGCGTACACCCAAACGGCTTTAAATTTTACCACTTTTAAACCTATTGTTCTTACAAATTTGGAGCTAGAGCAGCTCCCTTTTCTTATGATTTACCAACGCGATTTGCGCTGGCGCGTTTACTCGAGTTTGGCCAAATCTCTTACCAAGATACTCTTGCGAGTGAAGTAGATCAGGTTAAGCTTTTTGAGCTCGTTGAGGACTGAGGTGACGGTCTGGCGAGAAGTCCCCGTGAGGTTGGCGATGTCTTGCTGGGTGAGGGAATGCTTGATGAGGGTCTCAAAACCCACCTGGCGACCACGCTTACTGGCAGAATCCTTGATGAAATCGATGATCCGCGTACGGGCATCCTTAAAAATCAATGATTCCAAGCGATCTTCTACCCGCCGGAGTCGGTCGCCAATCATGTTGAGCACATTGACGGATAGCTGATGGTTAGAACGCATTAAGCGCTTAAAATCCTCTACTTTGAGGGTAAAATACTGGGCATCCTGATTCATGACCCGGGCAAAATCCTTGCGGTTTTGCTCCCCCACCACGCACATTTCGCCAAACATCGCCATGGGGTGCAGGATGGCCTTGATTACTTCTTTGCCATCGTTGGAATGGGATCCGATCTTGATGGTTCCTTTGAGCAGGAAAAAAATCTTGTCCGATTGGTCACCGGGAACGTACACGTAAGAATACTTCGGACGTTTTTTTAACTCCACCATCTGGCTCAACATCTTCTTTTCTTCTTCATTAAAGGAGGTAAAAAGGGGAAATTGCTCTAGGAAATTGAGTTTTGAAGTAATATCCATGACCTATCTTTTTGATTAAGTATTTACTGTATTTGCAACGGAGATTGTCGGTATTTTTAATTCTTTATTTGCTTGCTTTGACCATATATTCTAACCGAATCTCTATGTAGTAGACACGATTATTTGGCTCCCCCCCTACGGGATTACGCTTTTTTTAAAAAAAGATTAATTTTTTTTAAAAATGGCTCGGAGGAGGGGCTAGCGGGCCAGGGAAACGGAGTCGCGGGCGATGCTGTAGCCGGAGAAGTTGCCCAATCCATTTTCGACGTTGTCAAAGATGATGACGGGCTCGGCAAGGGGGGATTCCCGGGCGGCTAACTGGCGGGTAAAGGAGGAGTGGTAGCGGTAATAGTCGCCCGAAACGGAGCGCAACTCCACTTGGAGCCGACTGACGAGTTCGAAACCCGTATTGACCGTGACGGCGCTGCGGAAGGGAATGCGCTTGGCCTCTCCATCAAAGTCTCGATCGGTAAAAACGAATCCATCTTCCTGAATCAGGGCCAAAAAAGCGGGATCCTGACTATCCAAGATCGACACCGGCGACCGGATCGTGTCGCGATTGAATTGAATGCAACAGGTATCCCCCTGGGACAGCGAATACCAATCGATGGGGACCAGTACTTCGGCGAGGTGGTAAAAATTATCAACGCCCGGCGGATCAAAAATCTTGATTTTACCAAAAAAGGTATACACCGCCGTCGTGCGATCCAAAAAGGGATAGTCGACGACGACACTATCGACCTCAATCTCCTCGATCGGAACGGGAGTGGGGATGGAATTGGTAGCCAATAGGGGGGGATTGTCGGGAATCTCGACCGCTAGGGTGTAGGAGCGACCGATACGCGGCTTGAAGTTGGAGCGGTAATAGGGAACATTGGGGTATTCTCCCTTCGCTGGAACGAAGGTAAACCGCCCCTGCACGCGATCGTTGAGCAGGATGCCTACACTGGCATCGGTGATATAGATGGTAGAATCGGTGGAATTGACGGATTTTTCGCGAGAAACGAAGACGCGGATGAAGTCGTCGGGGTTGAAATTGGCAATGGCTACCGCCTGGGGCGTCTGTTCGGGGACGGGAATGTCAATGGGTTCCAGACAACTGGACAGCCCCAAAAACAGTAGCACGACCATTCCCAAATATTGACGCATAACATACCCGGTTTAAAAATGAACTCTTCCAAGTCCCCTTTCGCTGCCTCTTGCTCTCCGATCGCCCCAATTTCCGAACATTTTAACAAAAAAGAAATAAGGTAGTTGAATTACTGGTCCAGGGGATTGGTGGCGGGCGGTGAGCGACGCCACTTTTTGATGCGCATCGAATAGCTCACCTGGGGCAAAAGTGGGACCAGACTGTATTTGACAAATTCGCTCTGGTCCAGGTCCTGACCACTGGGTCGGAGGGTGATAAACAGGGGATTGCGGCGGTTGTAGAGGTTGTAGACCCCCAGGCTAAAGGTTTGGTCGCCCCAGGGCTTCTGCGCGTGAAAATTGAGCCCAAAATCAAAGCGGTGGTAAGCCTCCATCCGAAAGGCATTGCGAGCGCCGTAGTTGAAGGTCAGAAAGGGCTGGGTGGCGTCGACGATGCCGGTGCTGGGTAGGTAGTCGGCTACCGAAGTGGGTAGCGTAATGCCATTGCCCGTCCCGTACACCCAACTGAGGGACAGCTCAAAACGTTTGGAGAAGCGGTGTACCCCCGCCGCCTTAAAGAAAAAACGCCGATCGTAGCGAAAGTCAAACCGCTGCCCCGAGGACAACTCGTCAAACTGCCGCTGCGACCAGGCCAGGGTGGCGTTGCACAGCAAGAGCGTTTTCCCCAAATTGCGGGAGCCAAACAGCTCCACACCGTAGGCCCAGCCACGCCCTGCCGTCACGTTTTCCTCCCAGTTTTCCCCGTCAATAAAGGTAAACAAAGTCCCTTCCTGATAGGCCAGCACCTGATCCATCTGCTTGAAATAGGCCTCAAAACCCGCCTGCCAACCCGATTCTCGGGCCGCTGGCACAAATTTGAGCCCCACCACCCCCTGCCAAGAGTCCTGGGGGCGAATGTTTTCGGTAGAAGGCACCCACAGATCCTCCGGCAAGCCAATTCCCGAGCGGGTCAATAGGTGCAAATGCTGACGCATCCGGGCAATCGACAAGCTCAGGGCCCAATCGCGGTGGACAAAAAACTGGAGGGCCAAACGCGGCTGCAAAGACCAGTAGGCCTGACTGCCCGTACGGAAAAAACTGGCCCGCAAACCCAAGTTCAACTGTAGTTCGCGCCGGATATTGATCTCGTCCTCAACGTAAGCCTCCCCCTCGTAAGCTTCGATAAACGAATTGCCAAACAATTGGGAAAGCGCACTCGGATCGCTGTCGAAACCAAAGCCGATGTCGTTGTTCTCGTTGACCGAGGCAATCCGCGGTTGGAACTTGTGGCGGGTGTACTGGAAGCCGTAGCGGATGTAGTGCTCGGGCTGGGGCAGGTAGTCAAAATCCAGTTTTACCGCCAGGTCCTCGATCGTCGACTGGTAGCGGTTGGCAAAGAAGAAGCTGCGTTCGAGCGAATCGACCGTGTTGTACTGGATACCGACGAAGTTTTCGGACTGAAAGTCGTACTCGCTAAAGGTAATCGTGGTATTGGCGAAGAGTTTTTCTCCGAATTGGTGATTCCAACGGAAGGAGGCGATATTGTTGCCCCAATTGAGCAACTGCTTGTTTTTGAAGGTAAATTCGGTAAACGCATCGAGCTGTTCGTCCTGAAAATCATCCCCACCGGTGTAAAAGCTAAAAAAGACCTCATCGCGGGGGGAAAGCCGGGCGTTTACCTTGGCGTTAAAGTCTTGGTATCCGTAAGCCGAAAATCCCTCGATGCCGTTGTTGCGGTTGATGTAGCGGGTGAGGGGGCGCATGATCAAATCGAGGAAGGAGCGGCGGTAGGACAGGAAAAAGGCGCTCTTGTCCTTGACGATGGGCCCCTCCAACGAAGCCTTGCCGGTGATGAGGCCCAGCCCCAATTCCGCCTCGTAATTTTTTTGGTTGCCCTCCCGGGTCCGTACGTCGAGCACCGAGGACAGCCGCCCCCCGTAACGGGCCGGAAAGCTGCCCTTGAGCAAGCTGGCCGAACGAATGGCGCTGCTGTTGAAAATCGAAAAGATGCCCACCAGGTGGGTCGCATTGTATACCGGCACCCCATCGAGTAGGACCAGGTTTTGATCGGCATTGCCCCCCCGGACAAACAGCCCCCCCACCCCATCGCCACCGGACTGGACGCCGGGCAGCAGAAAAGCGGTACGGAGCACGTCGGACTCCCCCATCAGGGTCGGAAAGCGTTGGACCTTATCCAGGCTGACCTCATCGCGGCTCAGGCTACCAAATTTGCGGGTACTCGTAGAATCGGCCGAGCTCACCACGATGACTTCGGCGAGTGTAAAATCACTCTTCAAATTCAGACTGACCATCGTATCCTGCCGCAGGTCGAAGCGGACGGTTTGGGCAACGTACCCCAGGTAGCTGTACACCAGGGTGACTGGCCCCGCGGGAAGCGTCAGGCTGTAAAATCCGTAGACGTTGGTGGAAGTCCCTCGGTAGGAGGCGGGATCGTACACATTGGCCGCAATCAACTTTTCCCCGTTGAGCTCGTCGGAGATGTAGCCCTTGATCGTAAAGTGGGTGGGAATCTCGGGGGGTAGGCGAAAAAGTACCACCTGCTGCCCGATGACCTTGTGGCCCAACCGGGTACCCACCAGCATATCGGTCAGCACCTCCCCCAAGCGGCGGTTGCGGATGTAGTACGGACCGACGAAGCGGTCGAGTTCGGGAAAGCTACCGAAGGAAATATTTACCTCGGATTGCCGACTGAGTTCGAAAAGGGCCGTGGCGAGGGAA
Organism: uncultured Saprospirales bacterium; assembly: GCA_937899855.1. Classification (GTDB taxonomy): domain Bacteria; phylum Bacteroidota; class Bacteroidia; order Chitinophagales; family Saprospiraceae; genus CALLVY01. The sequence goes on from CALCCH010000587.1 coordinate 6,153, forward strand.
CTTCGGGGCAGGTCGATGCTGATGGCCTGGTCGAGGGGCGACTGGGCACGTACCCAAGACGCACTGGCCAGTACGCAGAAAAATAGCCACCAATATCTTTTCCACCCCTTCAAATTCGACGGTTTTATGCAGGTTGAAGTTCTGGGTAAGATAAAAAAATTCCTTATCCCAAACCGGGATAAGGAACTTTGGGCGGTTATTTTAACCGCGTCCGGACAAATCGGTGAATTGATTTAGTCACAGGAACCACCGTAAAGGCGGTAAGTACGTGGCTGGGGTTGCTTGACCTCCGCATTGTAGGACACTTGGAGCGATTCGATCAGCTGCTCTAGGCCCACTTCCGTAGAGGTATTCAGAGTGTACAAGCAATCCGCGAGGCTGTCGTCTCCGAGTTCGCTGCTGGCGTCGTAGAGTCTTTCGAAGTCCTTCAGGACCGTTAGCAGGGGAGTTTTGAAGTAACTCAGGGTTTTGGAATGCCAGGAAAGGGCGTTGAGTTGGGGATCTTGCTCGACCTCCATTTTGGTGGATTCGCGCCAGAAGGTTCCTTTTTCATTGGCTTCCAGCTGCAATTCTTCCTCGGTCGTTGTTGCCTTAAAAGCCACCTTTCCGGTCTTTACCGCTACCTCGGTCATGGCCTCTCCGGGTACAGCTCGTACGTTGAAAGAAGTACCCAACACCTCCACTTGCGCATCACCGGTCTCGATGACGAAGGGCTTGTCGGGGTTGCGCTGAACGTCGAAAAAGGCTTCTCCTTGGAGTTGGACCCGTCTTTCCGTCCGATTGTTGGGGTTGGAAAAGGTCAACTGACTATTTTCGTTGAGCCAGACTACGCTGCCATCGGTCAATTCCACCTTTTCTTGTTGCCCATCCGTGGTGCTGACCACGAAGGGTCGGTTGGAAGGCTGGAGGTAATTTTTGGCGACAAAGGTCAGGGACAACAATACGGCACCGACGGCGGCGGCGCGTAGGAGGAAGCGGGAGAAGCCCAGGGACACGCGTTTGGCTTCGCGGGGAGGATGGGCAGGCACGGACGGGACCTTTTGATCGCGTCGGTCCGCGTCCATCCGGTCTTTGAAGCGTTTCCAGCCCGCATCTACGTCGGGGCTGAGCGCGTCTTCGTAGCGACCTCCCCAGTCCCAGGCCTCGCGGAGAGAGTCAGCTTCTTGCTGGTTGTCAGTAGATTGCTGCTCCCAATCGCGTAATTCGGCGAGCTCATTGGCGCCGGCCCGATTGGTTAGTTGCTTCACAAGAATGTTTACTAGGCGGTTATTTTTCATTGATGGTGTGACTTTCCTGTCTGACCAATGGACACTAAATTAGAACTTCCCCCCTATGCTTCTTCTTTTTTTTTAAAAAAATTGTACCAGAAGAAGCAGTAATGGCCCTTTGCCGACAAAAGGCCGGAGGCTTTCCCGCAAAAACTTGAGGGCTTTGGAGATTTGATTTTCAACAGTTTTGACCGAAATCCCTAGCTGATCGGCGATTTCTTGGTACGACAGCTCCTCGTAGCGGCTCAGTACAAATACCATCCGGCAACGCTCCGGCAAACGGTCGATCGACTGGCGAATCAGGGCCTGTAATTCCTCCTCTTCGAGCTTTTGCTGGGAGCTTTCCTGATTGTTCTCCAATTTAGGCAATTCTTCCTCATCGGCAAAACGCATCTTGCGGTCGCGGATATAATTGAGGGTTTTATTGACGGCGGCCCGTTTGAGGTAGGCCTGGAGGGAGGTATTGATTTGGACCCGCTCGCGTTTTTTCCAAAATTCGTAGAATACGTCCTGGGCCAGGTCTTCGGCCAGGTTCTTATCGGGCAGTACCCGGTAAATGGCGTTGCACATAAAGCCGTAGTACCGGCGAAACAGGTACTCCATGGCCTTGTCCTCGTCCTTTTGAAGGAGGTCTAGAATTTGGCGATCGGTATAGGACTCCGGTTGGGACATGCGTGGGCTTAGACGGATACGGAAGCTTTGATGTGGGGATGGGGCTGATAGTCGAGCAATTCGAAATCGGCGTACTGAAAATCAAAGAGCGAGCGGACTTTGGGATTGAGGCGGACCCGGGGCAGGGCGCGGGGCTCCCGACTGAGTTGCAGCTTGGTTTGTTCCAGGTGGTTGTTGTAGAGGTGGGCATCGCCAAAGGTATGTACAAACTCCCCCACTTGGAGTCCCGTCACCTGGGCCATCATCACGACGAGGAGGGCGTAGGAGGCGATGTTGAAGGGGACGCCGAGAAAACAATCGGCCGAACGCTGGTACAGCTGGCAGGAGAGGCGGCCATCGGCCACGTAGAACTGGAAGAGGCAGTGACAGGGGCTGAGGGCCATTTCCGACAGATCGCCCACATTCCAGGCGTTGACGATCATGCGGCGGGAGTCGGGATTGTGTTGGATGCTATTGAGTACCTCGGTGATCTGGTCGATGCTGCGACCGTCACGCGTCTCCCAACTGCGCCACTGCTTGCCGTACACCGGCCCTAGCTCTCCATTTTCGTCGGCCCATTCGTTCCAGATACGTACGCCATTCTCCCGAAGGTAGCGGACGTTGGTATCACCGCGGAGAAACCACAGCAGCTCGTGGACGATGGATTTGAAGTGTACCTTTTTGGTAGTGACCAGGGGAAAACCTTCGTTGAGATCAAAACGCATTTGGTAGCCAAAGACGCTGCGGGTACCCGTTCCGGTACGGTCCGTCTTAGCGACTCCTTGATCCAAAATATGTTGTAGCAAATCGTGGTATTGCCTCATATCTATGCTATTGGTTTGGCGGGCGCGCGGGCGCTGCACAACTGGACAATGGGAGTGGACTCAATCGCTGGCGAGGAGCTGAACAGATACCTTCGCCACTGGTCCGCCTCACTGGGGGTTAGGGGAAATAGGCGCGTAAAGCTAAAAACATTTTGGCGCATCGAAAAACCAGGTCCGTTTTTTGTGCCCTGAATTCCTGAAATCTCTATCTTTGTGGGGCCCTTCGGCAGCTTGGTGGTGCGATCGCAGTGCGGATAGTGAAAGGGTTAATTCCGTCATAAAACTGTTGCTCAAGTAAACTGCTGCGGGCAATTTGTCGTTAAACCAGCGTAAAACCCGTAGTTACATTCGCTAAACTCCACATTTCAAACTCATCATGAGTAAGTCGTTACCCCTGGTCAGTTTTTTTCTCCTCTTCTTGTTCGCCCTTCCCAGTGGTAACGGTCCGGAAGAGGATTGGGTTTTGCGCAAGGAAAAAAATGGCATCAAAGTCTACACGCGTCATTCGACGGCCTCCAGAATCAAGGAGTTGCGCATGACCCTCAAGACCGACGCCAGCCTCTCGAATCTCATTGCCCTGCTCAACGACACCGAAGGCTACGAAGAATGGGCTTACCGCTTTGAAGAGTCCAAGACCCTCGAACACCTCACCCAAACCAAAAGCATTTACTACGGACTGGTCGATTTTCCCTGGCCCCTCTCCGACCGCGACATCGTAGCCACCTCCACCATCACTCAAGACCCCATCACCCGAGTCGTGACCGTAAATACGGACGCAATCAGCGATTACCCCGATATGCCCCAAAAAAAGGGCATCGTTCGCATCACCCAGCACCACAACCAGTGGCGCTTTGAGCCCCGGGCCGATGGCTACGTCTACATCGATTACCTGCTACAGTCGGACCCAGCCGGCAGCATTCCCACCTGGGCCATCAACATGGCGCTCGATCAGGGTTCTTCCCAGAGCATGGAGCTGTTTTTGGAAAAATTACCCGATGACAAATACCGCAACGCCATGGTTCCCTTCATCAAAGAGTTCGGCCGTTGAACACTTGGTAATTTGATTGTAAAAAAGGCGGTACAAAAGGCATTTTCCCCACCGTCGAGCATAACCCTTTCCCATCGCGACCTGTTTAGATAAGCAAAATACGCTAGCGAATGGCATACAACAGCATGCGAGCCTGTCTGCTCGACCTGGAAAAGCACGGACAGCTCCGCCGCATCAAGACCGAAGTAGATCCCAATTTGGAAATGCCGGAAATTCACCGCCGGGTATTCGAAGCCCAGGGACCCGCCCTGTGGTTTGAAAACGTGAAGGGCAGCCCCTTTTCCGCCGCCTCCAACATCTACGGCACCTTTGACCGCACCGAGTTCATTTTTCGCGATACTATTCCCAAAGTCCAAAAAGTCATCGAACTCAAAGCGGACCCCACCCGTCTGATGCAAAACTTTAGCCGCTACCTGGGCGCTCCCTTTACCGCCCTGTCGGCCCTGCCGATGAAGAGCCGGCTGGGCATTCCGGTCACCTACGGCGAGACGACCATCGACCAATTGCCCCAGGTCAAATCCTGGCCCATGGATGGCGGGGCCTGCGTCACCCTACCCCAAGTCTGCACCCTGCCCCTGGGGAGCCGCAATATCATGCAGTCCAACCTGGGCATGTACCGCATCCAACTCACCGGCAACGACTACGAACTCAACCGGGAGATCGGCCTACACTACCAGCTGCACCGCGGCATTGGCGTAC
>CALCCH010000588.1 GCA_937899855.1 uncultured Saprospirales bacterium
CCGTACGTGGCGGCGCTTTTTCTTGACAAAATCTACCCCTACGTCCAGCCGTACGTAGTCCCGCATCCGAAAGTTGTTGCGGTCCTCGTAGTACTCAAATTCGTTCCAATTGGTAAATTGAAAATTATCGAAGCTGTCGTAGATACTGGGATAATTGCCCCGGTAGCGCGAATTGGCCAGGGTAACGGCATTGCCCGTGCCGTACACAAAAGTTCCCGCCACCCGGATACGCTCGTTGATCTTGTAGGTGGCTACCACCGAAATGTCGTGCCGCCGATCGTACTTAAAGGGATACTCGCGTCCAAAGTTGATGTCGTCAAACTGCCGGAAAGACCAGGACAGGGTATAACCAATCCAACCCGTCAGTCGGCCCCTCTTTTTCTGCAACAAAAACTCCGCTCCGTAGGAAGTACCGTTCCCCTGGGTGACCCGATCCTGCCAGTCATCGAGCTGGAAGAGGCTCGCACCCTCCTTGTACGATACGATGTTGGTCATCTCCTTATAATAGGCCTCCACGCTGACCGCGTACTCTTTGCGGATGGGTTTGGCCACTCCAATCGCCGCCTGCCAACTGTCCTGGGGCAAGATGCGGTCGGTAGTCGGCAGCCACAGGTCGGTGGGTAAGCCAATCCCTTCGTTGGTCAGCAACTGGACGTACTGCCGCATGGTGGCAAAGGATCCCTTGAGGGCAATGCTGTTGGGCAGGAGGTAGCGCATGCTCACCCGCGGCTGGAGGGAGGCGTAAAACTTGCTATCGACGTGAAAAGCGGAGAGGTGTAGCCCCAAATTGGCCTTAAAAGCACGACCGATTCGAAAGTCATCTTCCACGTAGAGGGCGTATTCCTGGGCCGTCACCGGAGGCTGTCCCAATACGGTATCCAGCGCAAAGGTTTCGTCGCCTTCGGACAGGACGTCGAGGGCAAATTCGCCGGGTTTGAAGGTGTGGTGGATCACACTCAGGCCAAAACGGATGTAGTGGTTGGGGTTGGGAACGAAATCAAAGTCGATCTTAGCGGCGACGTCGTTGATGCCGGAGAGGTAGTTGAGGTTAAAGCGTTGGGTCTCGGTTTGGCCCTCAATGGTCTCGGTCGACTCGTCGCCGGCGCTGGTATCAAAATTGTAGCGGCTGAGGGTAATCGTGGTATTGCTAAACAGTTTGTTGTTCCACAAGTGGTTCCAGCGCGCCGCCGCGGTGAGGTTGCCCCAGCCCAGGCCCAGGTCCGTCTGGCTGGTGTATTGCTCCTGGCGGCCATTGGGGTTGGTATAGTCATCGGTGTATTTTTCGGTAAAATAAAAGCGGTCCCGACCGGTATACATACTGAGGTAGACCCGATCCTTATCCGAAAATTTGTGGTTGATTTTGGCGTTGACGTCGTAGAAAAAATAGCCCGCTACCCCTTCCGAGGTGCTGCCGTCAAAGCTGTTGCTGGAAAAGCCTTGCTGGATAAAGGGCCGAGCGAGGATATCGATGTAGGTCCGGCGGGCACTGACGATAATCGAGGTCTTGTCTTTGATCAGCGGCCCCTCAATGGTGGCCTTGGAAGCAATCAAACCGATGGCGGCCGTACCGTGCCACTGGTTCAAATCTCCCTCCTTCATCCCAATCTCAATCACCGAAGACAGGCGCCCCCCGTAACGGGCCGGAAAGCCTCCCTTGGTGAGGGAAACATCTTTGATGGCGTCCGCATTAAAGACCGAAAAGAAACCAAAGAGGTGGGAAGCATTGTATACCGGTACCCCATCCAACAGGATGAGGTTTTGATCGGGACTACCTCCCCGGACGTACAGCCCACTCTGGCCTTCCCCACCCGACTGTACCCCCGGTAGCAACTGCAGGGCCTTCAAGACGTCCACCTCCCCCAGCAGGGCGGGAATGCTCTTGATGGTTTCGATCGGTACCTCCACCGTACTCATCCGCGAGTCTTCCTCAATCCGCTCCAATTCCTCAGCCACTACCACCACTTCTTCGAGCGAAACCGAATTGCTCAATTTGATGTTGAGCGTCAGGTCCTTATCGAGCAGCAGACCCAGGTACTCCGTTTGGTAACCCACGTAGGAAATCGCCAGGTAGACCGAGTCCCGGGGCAGGGTGAGGCTGTAGAAGCCGTAGGTATTGGTCGTACCCCCGAGTTTGCTTTTGCTGTCAAAGACGTTGACCCCCAACAGCTTCTCCCCCGAGGCTTCATCTTCGATATAACCACTGATGGTGAATTTTTCGGGCGTTTGGGCCAGCGCACCATAGTACAGTAGTCCACTGAAGAGAAGTAGAAATATTTTTTTCATAGAGACATTAGGTTTTCGAATCGAGTTCAATTACAAATTTTATCCTATTCTAAGGACAGGTTTAAGGCCTCCTCCCCCAGGTGAGCACCGGACTTTTTTTTGTCGGCTATCCTACACTAGGACCGCTTGGGCCCTTTTTCGCCGCGTTTGGGGAGTCAATAAAAAAGCCTACCCCAAGCGGGGCAAGCCTTTGTGTTAGAACGGTTATCGTTCCGTTTTATTTCGACCCAGGGGCTGGGTAACTTTCGAGGTGTGTTTAGGCGTCCGGTTGGTGAAAAGGATAACGGTAGTCCGTCGGGGGCACCAGGTTCTCCTTGATCGTACGGGGCGACAACCAGCGGTAAAGGTTGAGGATCGATCCGGCCTTATCGTTCGTACCCGAGGCGCGGGCCCCGCCAAAGGGCTGCTGTCCGACCACGGCGCCCGTGGGTTTGTCGTTGATGTAAAAATTACCGGCCGAATGGCGCAATTTTTCCGTCGCCAGCCTTACGGCCGTCCGATCTTTGGCAAAGACGGCTCCGGTCAGGGCGTAGGGCGAAGTGCTATCGACCAGTTCGAGCGTCTTCTCAAAACGCCGCGAATCGTAGACGTAAATGGTCAGCACGGGCCCAAAAATCTCCTCCTCCATCGTCACGTAGTGGGGATCTTTGGTCAGCAGTACGGTGGGTTGGATAAAGTAACCTTCCGACTTGTCGTATTCGCCACCCGCCAGGATTTCCACCTCCTTCGACTTTTTGGCGTTGGCGATGTAATTGGTGATGCGATCAAAGGCCCGCTCGTCGATGACGGCATTGACGAAGTTGGTCAGGTCTTCGGGGCTACCCATCTTGAGGGTCTTGAGGTCGTTGAGCAAACGCTTGCGGACCGAAGGCCAGATCGCCTTGGGGATGTAGGCCCGCGAGGCCGCCGAGCATTTTTGTCCCTGGAATTCAAAGGCCGCCCGCAGCAGTGCCGTGGCCACCTCGTCGGCATTGGCCGAGGAATGAGCAATCAAAAAATCTTTGCCCCCCGTTTCGCCCACGATACGGGGATAGCTGCGGTACTTGGTGATGTTGTTGCCGATGGTTTGCCAGAGATTTTGGAACACGCGGGTACTGCCCGTAAAGTGCAATCCGGCAAAATCGGGATGTTCGAAAATGAGGTCCCCAGCTGCCGGGCCGTCAGTGAAGATCAGGTTGATGACGCCCGCGGGGAGGCCAGCCGCTTCGAGCACTTCCATGATGACCGCAGCGGAGTAAATCTGCGTCTCGGCGGGTTTCCAGATGACGGTATTGCCCAGCATGGCGGGGGCACCGGGCAGATTGCCGGCGATCGAGGTAAAGTTGAAAGGGGTGATGGCAAAAATAAAGCCTTCGAGGGGGCGGTACTCCAAGCGGTTCCAGGTGCGGGCGGGACTTTCGGGTTGTACCGTAAAAATCTCGGTGAGGTATTGGGCGTTGAAGCGGAAAAAGTCGCAGAGCTCGGCGACGGCGTCGATTTCGGCTTGAAAAATATTTTTGGACTGTCCGAGCATGGTGGCAGCGTTCATCTTGGCCCGGTAAGGACCGGAAAGCAGATCGGCGGCCTTGAGAAAGATGGCGGCGCGCTCTTGCCAGGGTAAGCCTTCCCAGCCGGGCTTGGCCTTGAGAGCGGCGGCAATGGCCGCTTTGACGTGGCTACTGTCGCCTTTGGAAAAGTACCCCAAACGATGCTTGATCTCGTGTGGCGGGCGAATGGCCACCTTGTTTTTGGTATGTACTTTTTTGCCTCCGATGTACATCGGGATGTCGACCTCGGTAGCCTTGAGCTCGGCCAGGGCAACTTTGATCGCGGCGCGCTCGGGAGATCCGGGTTCGTAGCTCAGAATGGGCTCGTTGATCGCAATGGGAATATCGTAAAATGCGTCGGACATGGCTTGGTTTTACTTTGGGGGTGTCTTACAACTATTTTTGCTTGCAGCTTTAGCAGATTTTGGTTCTGCTCCACGCTACTTTTTCCTGGCGTAGCCGCAGCTACGGCTGGAAAAAGAGCGATGAACGAGCGCTCCCATCGGAGCGGGCACTGCCCGCAGCGAGTGAACCGCTTAGCGGACGGGTGGCCAAGTTCTAAAGATGCCCAAGATGCGGCGAAGGATAATTTTCAGACACGCCCTAGTTAAGAAATGGGCTTTGCGGGCTCGTAAAATCGCTGCAAATGTACTCTTTATTCCGGCTAAATCACAATCTCGACGGGCAAAAAGGAAGAGGCATCCCCCTTACCCTTGATGATCTCCCGGACGATGGTGGAGCTAATGTGAGAATAGGCCGGACGGCTGATGAGGAAGACGGTTTCAATTCCGTTACCCACGATGGTATTGAGTTGGGAAATGGTCTTTTCGTAATCGAAATCAGAAGCATTGCGCAGGCCCCGCAGTAAAAACTGCGCCCCCACCTTATTGCAATAATGAGCGGTGAGCCCCTCGTAGGAATCAATGCTGACCCGCTCCTCAGTGGCGAAGACTTCCTCCAGCCAATTCAGTCGCTGTTCGAGTGGGAAAAGGTATTTCTTTTGCGAGTTGACCCCCACCGCCACACTCACCCGATCAAACAGGTCGAGCGCGCGACGAACCAGATCGACGTGGCCCGTAGTGATGGGATCAAAAGATCCGGGAAA
>CALCCH010000589.1 GCA_937899855.1 uncultured Saprospirales bacterium
GCAAAGGGGCGCCTTGAGGTCGGCGCCTAGAGGGTGGGCCCACCCAAAGCCTGAAATCATACATAGTCTTAAAATCGGACTTTTAATGAAATAAAATTCTCCCCAGGTTTTCCCATCCAACTGGTTCCAATAGCCGCCCCCAACGGCGTAGCCATTTTCACCTCTCCTACCCCATCGACACTCGGACTTTTAGCCCCTCATCGTCTCCTCCTTTCCCACCGTCTACCGCCCCAGCCGATAACGCAGCCCCAATTGCAAGCCCAGCACCGTATACTGCTCGCTCAAACGCGCGCGGTACGCTTCCTGATTGAAACGCGCCGGATAATAATGCGCATTGGCCGCCAAACGAATCGACCAATGGTCCCCCCAACTCCGATCCACGTGGACCCCCAGGGAGCAAGACCAGCCCATGCGCTCGACGTACACGCGCTCCGCCTCTTCGGGCAGGCGAATGTTTTCCAGCGTCTGATCCTGGATCTGTCCTTCGGTGCGCAGGGACAGGTTGGTCCACCAACCCACTTGCCCCCCTACAAGCCAGTCGCCCAGGGGCCGGGCGTAGCCCAACAGCAGGGGTACATCGTACATCGTGTAGCGGTTGTAAATGCGCTGGCGAATGTCGAAAGTACGCGTCAGGGGAACTTCCCCAAAGACCTTGAGGGTATCGCCATCCGGCAACACGGTAATTCTTTGTAGCCCCGTCGTCATCTCTACCTCGACCACCCGGTCTTGATAGTCAAACCGCTCGTTGATTTGGGTGCGCTGAATGCCCGTCGCGAGCGACCAGCCATTGAAGCGCCCAAATTCAGCCAGGATACCCGCTCGGCTCGTCTCCAGTGCCCGCTCGGTGGCTTGCCGCTGCTGCAACAGCACTTCATCGTTAGCCTGCCAAGATTTTGCGGCGTAGGCCAAGCCCCCGTAGATCTCCAGGCTGAGACTGGGCCTTTCCTGGCGCCGGCGTCGGCGGATCAAGTCTCGGGGAGCGGCTGATGCCGGCTCCTCCAAAGTAAGGGGAGCCGCGGCTAAGGCCGGAATAGACCGATCCAGCGTAGCCAATGGGCCATCCAGCCGGGAGCGATTGGAGCGGCTTGCATCCGGACCCACGACAACCGACCGGGACGCGTTCGTTGCTTCGGCAATCATTGGTAGTGCGGTGGCTGCCGCCCCCTGGTCATCTTCCTCCGTACTTCCGCTGAGTGAGGCAGCCCCTAGCTCCTGCGCTGGAGATACCCTTTTGCTAGCCATCGTAGTGGGCACTTGGGGCTTTTCCCTGCCCGAAAAACGAGGAGACGCCAGCGATGCCCCCAACGGCTGTTCCGAAGATCGCCCTTGTGGGCTCCTCCCGGCAGAGGGGGTAGCGGGAACCTCAGCGGCGGCGAGCGAGGGCTCGGCCTCTGCTGCGGGGCTGGGTTTTAGGTGGTCCGTAGCCAGCTCGGAAGCAGTTGGGCGAGCCGTCTCCCCCCAAGGTGCCTCCGATCCGGCTCCCACTTTGGGTCGATTGGGCCAGAGGGCAAAGCCCAGCAATAAGATTCCTCCCAGTAGCCCCGGCAGCCAAAAGAACAGGCGGCGCCGACGCCGATGTTGCTCATTGAGCTGATCGATGCGGGGCTCGATGGCTCCCCAAAGTTCTTCCAACTCCACCTTCGATTGGTGCTGCGCTAATTTGTCGCGAAACGAAGCATCTTCCCTTTTCATGCCGATCGGAATTTTGAAATTTGTGAGGTGTTAAATTTTTTTTGGAGCAAGCGCCGGGCCCGACTCAACTGCGAGCGCGAAGCACTTTCACTGATCTGTAGCAATTCGGCGATTTCTTGGTGCGTGTATCCTTCAATGGCGTAGAGGTTAAAGACCGTCCGAAAGCCGAGGGGCAATCCCTGGACCAGCTTTAGGATTTCTTCCGCTCCCAATTGATCCAAGATGGTGGGATCCAAATGCCCGTCTGCCTCCAACTCCACCGGGTAGGTCTCCCGTCGTATGTATTTGCGATCCAGCCAATTGAGTGCCGTCCGTACCGCGATCCGGCGCATCCAACCTTCGAAGGAGCCCGTGGCGCGGTACTTGTCGATCTGAGTAAAAATGCGGATCAAAGTTTCTTGCAAAATGTCTTTGGCCATGGCCTCGTCCGAGGCGTAGCGTCGACAGATCGTCAGTAACATGCCGGAGTAACGTCGCACCAGTTCGTACTGGCTCGACTTCTTCCCCCTTTGGCAATCTTTGATCAGTTGTTGTTCAGAAAGCAAGATAATCCGATTTAAAAATCCGAGGCAGTAGGGGCCCTACTGCCTCGGGAGGGTGATTGATTGGGTCAAAGCCGCTTACAAGTTAAGGCTAAATTCGATGGTTACGTCGAGGAACTCATTGTTCGTCATGTTGAAAAAACGACCGGTAATCGTGCCTTCCATGACCGTATCGTAGCGGGTGATGATAAAGCTGTCGACCCGCGCCTGCTGCGAATTGCCCAGTAGGCGCCACTGGTAATCGCGGTAGGTCACAAATTCTACGTGGCTCACCCCTGGATCGGAATAATCGCCTGGCGTATTGCCTTCGAAGGCAAAGCGGATGCCATCGTCTTCGGGGTCTACGAAGTCTTCGCCCACCTCGGTATAACCCGGGCCGTTCAAAATACCGGGATTGGTCAGAATGGCGGTCCGACCGTTGGCCGTTACCAGGATGTAGTCGGTCAGCGCTTGGTCGCAGACCTCCACATTGCCAGCGTTGATCACGCTGCCGACCAGCGGGACCGTAAGGGCGTCACTCTCGACCAAAGCATCGACGTCGATACCACGGTAGCTCATTTCGGTAGAGGACGAGCAGTGTAGGAAGGAGAAGGAGAAGACCCCATCTTCCACGTAGTGGTACTGATCTTTCCCATCAATATCCAGCATCACCAATCCATTTTCAATGTCATTCCCGTCGCAGTCCACCAGGCGCCCGACGAGGGTCTTACTGATTAGGTCACTCAAGTCACCCACCTGCTTCAACTCTACATCGCTGCTGAAGGGACCGATGGCGAAGGGCCCCGCAATGGTGCCGCAGGGACCCAAAATTTTCAGCAGCAGCTCCTCGTTAGCGGGTATCTTACCCGCCGCAATGCCCTCACTGTTGGTACGTGCGCCCGCCACGGTGGCGTCGGCACGTTGGATGATGACTTGGGCATCCGGAATCGGCTGGCCACTCTGATCCACCAGCGTCAACTCTAGCTCCACCAGATCAAAGGGTTCGTCACAGTTCCAAAACGAGAAGTGACTCACCTGCCCGACGTAGCGGTTCCCCTCCAGGCGGGCCGTAGATTCCTCCAGCCACAGCTCCAATTGGTCGTTGAAGGACCACAGGGGAATCGTCGCGGGGGCACTGGCGAGTAGCGCATCGGGGACGGGCATGGAGATGGTCGCCTCGTGCGCTTCCGCAATGTTGAGTTCTTCGCCCGCTTCGCCACGCAGCTCTACGGCCAACATGCCGTAGGTAGCCAGAGCCACGACCTCCGAGCCGGTATCCAGTCCCGTTAGGGAACCCGGCATTTCGTTAAAAGTTCGCGTATCCGTGGGGTCGAGCCAGTAGGCTGCTACCCGTACCGTACCTTGGTAAGCGGCCCCGCTGGCATCCTGAATGCTGTTGGGAAAAAATTCAACCGTGGCGCCACCGTCGACGTTTACCACGTCCCCATCCGCGGCGGGGAAAGAAGCAATAAAGACCTGGGGAATCAGTTGGACGACCGCCGTGTTGTGGCTATTTGCAGTGGGATAGAACACCCGACTGCTCGCGTAGTAGCCATCCTTTTGGACCGCCACGTAGGTGCCTTGGGCGTTGAGCGTCCGCTCGCTCAAAAAGACGTGACCGTAACTGTTGCTGACGTAAGTCTGCCCCTGGTGCACGACCCTGGCCCCCACCACGGGCGATTCGTTTTCGTCGACCACCACGATTAGGGCCGAGGCATCGACATCTTCAACGAGCGTTTCGTAACCCGGCTCCGGGCTGGGGATTTGTTCACTGACCGTAATCTCGTCAATATCCTGGCGGCAGGCGGTGAACACCAGTAGAAGGAAGAGGGAGAAAATTCCTAGTTTTTTCATTTTAAAAAATTTGAATATGATCCAATTAGCGGAGCCCGTGCGCACGTGCCAATAGTCGCTTTTCGTGCATTAAACAGGACGCCCCTCCAATTCGCTGCACCCCCCTCTAAATTTAATCGCACAAATTCGTATTCCACCGAAAGGAAGGCTAAATTTGCCCCAGCCAAAACAAAGAGCCATGGATAAACCGCTAATTCTGGTCACCAATGATGACGGCATCACCGCCCCCGGCATTCGTGCCCTGGTCGAGGTGGCCCGCGAGCTGGGGGAAGTCTGCGTAGTTGCGCCCGACTCTCCCCAATCCGGGATGGGACACGCCATTACCATCAAAGACCCCATCCGACTCCGCAAAGCCCGTACTTTTGAAGGCATTGAGGCCTACGAATGTTCGGGTACCCCCGTAGATTGCGTCAAACTGGCCAACAATATTGTATTCAAAAATCGCAAACCCGATCTTTGCGTGTCGGGCATCAACCACGGATCCAATGCCTCGCTAAACATCCTTTACTCGGGCACCATGTCGGCCGCCATGGAGGCATCCATGGAAGGCATCAATTCGATCGGTTTTTCCCTACTCAATTACGCCTACGATGCGGATTTCCAGCCGGCCCAGCCCTTTATCCGCCAGATTATGGCCTACGTCCTGCAAAACGATATGCAAAGCACCAAACTCCTCAACGTCAACATCCCCGCCCTCCCCGGGCCCGAACTCAAGGGCATCCGGGTTTGTCGGCAGGCCGAAGCCCGCTGGAAAGAAGAATTTGTCGAATCCACCGATCCGCGGGGACAAAAGTACTACTGGATGACCGGCGTCTTTATCAACGAAGACCGTGGTGAGGATACCGACATCTGGGCCCTCGAAAACGGCTACCTGTCGGTGGTCCCCTCGGGACACGACCTGACCAGCTACGCCGCCATTCCCGAATTTCGACGGATGGAGCAGTAGTGCCCTTCAAAAGCAAGTGCCCATGCTAAGAAAAGATTCGCTCCCCCTCGGTCTGCTCATCGGGCTCCTAGTGCCCTTCGTCAGCTACGCCGTGCTGCTGGAGCTCTACGACCAACTGGCCGCCCAACAGCTCATCAGTGACCTGGGGATGAGCCCCAATTTCCGCCAGCGGACCATCGCCCTGCTCGCCGTCTGTGCCAATCTGGCGCCCTTTGTCTACTACAACCGATTGCGCTATTTCAACTCCATGCGGGGCCTGGTCTTTCCCACCGTCCTGCTGGCCGTCGTCTGGCTATTTTACTTTCGCGAAAACCTCCTGGGCTAGCTCATGAAGTACTACTTGATTGCGGGCGAAGCTTCGGGCGACCTCCACGGTGCTAATTTGATGCGGGCCCTGGCTCAACAAGACGAGCGGGCCAACTTTCGCTATTGGGGTGGTGATCAAATGCAAGGCGTCGGAGGTACTCTGGTCAAACACATCCGCGATTTGGCCTTTATGGGCTTTGTCGAGGTGGTCGCCAATCTGCGCACCATCCTCGGCAATATTCGCTACTGCAAGGAAGACATCCAGACCTGGTCGCCCGACGTGTTGATTCTGATCGACTACCCGGGTTTCAACCTGCGGATCGTCAAATGGGCCAAACAACGGGGACTCCGCAATTTTTACTACATCTCGCCCCAAATCTGGGCTTGGAATACCAAACGGGTACACCAAATTGGGCAACACGTCGATCGGATGTTCGTCATCCTACCCTTCGAACGGGAGTTTTACCAACGCTTCCACTACGAGGTCGACTACGTGGGGCACCCCCTGATCGAGGCCATTGAACAGCTGACCACCGCGCCCCTACCCGCCCCCATCCTCGCCGACCCGCGCCCC
>CALCCH010000590.1 GCA_937899855.1 uncultured Saprospirales bacterium
AAAGATGCGCCGAAGGATAATTTTCAGACACACCCTAGTGCCGCATGAATGGTTGCTGATACACCTGGCCCGCTACCTGCACTTCTACCGAGTACCAGCCTTCGGCCAGCTCCGTCAGCACCAATCCCGCCGCTGGCCAATCCTCCCGCTGCAAACGCACGCGACCCAATTGGTCGTACACCACCACTCGCTCCACCAGCAGGTCCTCCCGCGCCGCCAAGTGCAGCACATCGCGGACCGGGTTGGGGTAGAAGCGAAGGGTCTTCGCTGCCGACTTTAGGGTCACTTGTGCGACGGCAGAATGGCTAAAACTACCATCCCGGTCTACCATTTTCAAACGGTAATAAACCTCTCCCTTTGGCGGCTGCTGATCCAGCAAGCCGTAATCTTGTTGGCGAAAGCTATCCCCCGCGCTGGCTACCCAGCCCAGCTTTTCCCAACTTTTACCATCCACACTGCGCTGCACTTCAAAGCCTTCGCTGTTTTGTTCCGTGGCCGTAGCCCAATCCAAGGCCACCCGCTCGCCTTTGACCTGCGCCCCAAAGTGCAAGAGCTCAACGGGTACGGGGGCGAGTAAGTTTTCCAGGCAACTGGGATCCGTCGCAAAGATTTGGGTACTCTCGTTGTCGATAAAAACGACGGTTTGGGTGGTGCCGCCATTGTACAGCCAGAGCAGCTCTCCGGTACTGCTGGGGTTGAGTACGGAGTAACTGACCTGGGCAATTTCCGTCCAGGAAGTGCTGATATCGCTACCGATGTCGGGAAAGCTCAGTTCGATATTGAGCGAGGTCTCGCCGGGGTTGGGAGTCGTGACCTCCACCAAGTAAAAGGGGGCGCCCGGTAGGCTACTGGAAGCCAGCGTGGGGCTGCCCAAGCGGCTGGTATTGAACGACCATTGTAAGTTGCTGCTGCCCAGGGCAAAGGTGGTGGAGCCCATCATCTCGATCCCGACGGTAAAGGTGCTGCCGTCGTTCGACACCTCCGAAAAGCGCAGACAAAAGGTCTGGGCACTCAGGGACAGGGTGAAGAGGAGGGCGGTAAAAGTAAGCGTGATTTTCATGGTTAATGTTTTTGTTCTTGCTAGAATTCGTTTTGTACACTGCCTAATCCAATTGTTCCGTCTTGGAATTATTGGGTCTCCAGTAATTGTTCTTATCCACGGCATTGATCGCTCCGTCGAGGTTAAAATCGGCGCGCGAGGTACCGTAGTTGTAGCTTTGCCCATTTTGGGTCCGCCAGTGCGAATTTTTATCCACGGCATTGACTTGGCCATCGAGGTTGGCATCGCCGGCGATGAGGGCGCGCAGTCCACCAACGGTATTCTGGGCATTGGTGCCAAAGGTTGCCAAGCTGGGGTCACTAAAATCGATGGTGGGGCCAGCCGTCTCACTGAGCGCCACCGTCTGTAAGGTCCGTACGCCAAAGTGGTTGCGGTGTCGCAGGACGAGGTAATAATTGTCGGCCGTTAGGTTGCCAAATGATAGGGGGGAAGTGCCGTCGAGGTCTACGATATCGCCGTCGCATTGGAGCAAGGCGGAGCGCGTAGCCACGATGGCGGTGGGGTCAGTCTTGCTGCGCAACTCTACAAAGATCCAATCGGCAATCGCGTTTTCGCCTTCTAGCCCCAGCACCCCAGCGGGGTCGGCAATGACTTCTCCTCCACCTTCGTGGACGTGACTCATACCCAATGCGGTGAAGGGTTCACTTGTCGGGAGTAGTCCCTGAGCACGCAGCGCGTCGATCATCAAGCTACCATCCAAGGGGCCTTCCAAAAAGGCCTTGATTGCCACCTGGAGCGTGACGTTGTTGGGTTCGGTAATGGTCAGCAATTGGTCCACCGCCAGGTTTTCGAGTACCTGTTCGGTTCCCGAAGGCCAAGTGATTTCCAATCGCGTAATCCCCGTGGCGCTGCCCAGCCCGAAGTAGGGATTGATCTCATCCCCACCCCCGAGATTGGAGCCGCTCCGCGTTTCGAAATACTGGGTCGCGCCGTTGCTGTCGATGATTTTTAACTTGGCCCCAATGCCATCGCGATTACTCTGCGTACCTACCAAGGCAATTTTGAGGTAGTGGTTACCCGTCTCGTAGTCGTTGCGCATCAAGGCGGTCTGCTGGCCATAATTCACAACGTACATGTCCTGATCGCCATCGTTGTCGTAATCGCCGTGTACCATCGTACGGGTGCGACGGGGGTCGTTCAAGTTCATGTCTTCGCCCACTTCGTTAAACGTGCCATCGCCGTTGTTGCGGAAGAGCAGGTTGGGATGCGGGATGGCATTGGGCAGTACCGACATGGGGCCCATGGACACGATGAGGTCTTGCCAGCCGTCGTTGTCGTAATCCCAAAAACTCGTTCCCCACGACCAGTACTCAGTGGCTTGGCCACCAATCCCCGCCGAATTGGTCACGTCGTCAAAGCCCAGGCCGTCCATGTTTTCAAACAGGACGATGGGTCCGATATTGGTGTAGCTGTAATCCATAAAACCATCGCGGTTAAAATCCCCCACGGCCAGGCCCATCCCGTTGCGGCAATCGTTGATGCCCATCTGGGGAGACACTTCGCTAAAGTCCCAATTCAAGGGATCACTGCCGCCATCATTTTGAAACAACTTGGTGGCGGTGACCAAGGGCGTATTGCCCGGTGGGGTAAAGAAACAATCGTTGACCAAAAGGATATCGAGGTCGCCATCGTTGTCGTAATCCGTCCAGCCTCCGATAAAGCCGTAACCCAGCAGGTGGGGATCGATCGTCAGTAAGTGCGAGACGTCGGTAAAGGTTTCGTCGCCGTTGTTGTAAAACAGGAAATCCTGATTGGTGGCGGTGGGGTCATTGAGGTCGAGGGGAACGTGGTGGGAGACGTAGAGATCCAAGTAGCCGTCGTTGTCGTAATCGCCCCAACTGGCGGAGGTGCCCCGCGAATTGCCCGAGGCCCAAATGCCCGAACTGCTACTGATGTCTTCGAAAGCCGTTCCGTTTAAGTTCTTCAACAAGACGTCGCGTTCGCCATTGGCGATAAAAATGTCGGGCCAGCCATCGTTGTTAAAATCCGCAATTGCCACTCCCGCGCCGTTGCCCCCCGCATCCTCCGCTCCGAGGGCCTGGGCCTTTTCCGTAAAGGTGCCGTCCCCATTGTTTTCGTACAGTAGGTTAGCCGCCGTCCGCATCGTCACGTAGAGGTCGAGCAGGCCGTCGCGGTTGTAGTCGAACCAGGCCGCCCCACTGCCCACCGTCATATCGGGAAAACTCACCCCGTCGTGGATCAGGTCGACCCCGCTGATAAAGGAGACGTCGGTAAAACTGTTGACGTTGTTTTCGGTGATGGTGAGGTGATCGTTCGCCGGAAAGTTTTCGAGTACTTGTTCCGTACCTGAAGGCCAGCGGATGATCAGCCGTTGTACCGTCGATTGGGTGCCCAAGCCAAAGTGCGCCGTGGTGGCATCGCCACCGCCGAGGTTCGAACCACTCCGCGGTTCAAAAAAGCGACTGACGCCGTCGGGTGTCAGCACGGTAAGTTGCGCTCCGATGCCATCGCGGTTGCTCGTATTGCCGACCAGGTCAACCTTGAGGTAGTGATTGTCATTGTCCAACTCGTTGCGCATGAGGGAGCAGCCCTCTCCGTAGTTGACGACAAAGGCATCGAGGTCCCCATCGTTGTCGTAATCCCCGTATACGATGTTTCGCGTTTTGCGCGAGTCCGCCAGGCCCAGGCTAGTAGCTACCTCGGTAAAGGTGCCATCGCCATTGTTGTGGTATACTTGATTGGCTAGGGCCAGTCCGGCACCGAGGCCACCTTCTGCCCCCATCGCCACGTTGAGGTCCTGCCAACCGTCGTTGTCGTAGTCCCAAAAGCTGGTGCCCCAAGAACTGTGGGTAGACGCCTGTCCATTGATCCCACTCGTGCTGGAGACGTCCGTCAGGCTGGAGTTGCCATTGTTTTCGTAGAGGACACAGTCTCCGGTGTTGGTGTATAAATAGTCGGGCCAGCCGTCGCGGTTGTGGTCGCCGATGGCCAGGCCCCGTCCGGCCCGACAGTCGTTGATCCCGGAGAAGAGCGCCACTTCTTCGAATGCCCAGTCGCTGGGGATGCCGCCGCCATCGTTGCGAAACAGTTTGGTGCCAATTCGCTCGTTGGGATCGCTGCTGCTGGGATCGCAGTCGTTGACCAGGAGGATGTCGAGGTCGCCATCGAGGTCAAAATCCGTCCAGCCGCCATTGGCGCCGTAGCCCTGCAGGTGAAGGGTATCGAGGAGGCTGGACACATCGGTGAAGGTTTCGTTGCGATTGTTGTGGAACAGGAAGTCCCGCTGGGTGGCGTTGGCGGCGCCGTTGCCGCCCGTGGGAATGTGTTGGGACAGGTAGAGGTCGACGTAGCCATCGTCGTCGTAATCGCCCCAGCTTCCGGTCATGGTGCGCGAGGCCAGGGAGACTTCCAGGCCACTGCCGCTGGTGATGTCGGTAAAGGACGTACCCCCATCGTTGCGGAGGAGTACGTCCTCTTCGGCATTGGCCAAGTAAATATCGGGCCAGCCGTCGTTGTTGAAGTCTGCGATGGATACCCCACCCCCATCACCACTGGCATCGGCGGCGCCCAATTGGGCCGCTACGTCGGTAAAGGTGCCGTTGCCATTATTTCGGTAGAGCAAATTGCCCTGGGTGCGCATCGTCACGTAGAGGTCGAGGTGGCCGTCGCGGTTGTAATCCAACCAAGCGGCTCCACTACTAAATTCGACGACATCCGTAGTACTGCCGTCGTGTTGTACATTGATCCCCGCCGTCGCCGATACGTCCGTAAAGCCTTGCGCGTATCCCGCGAGGGGGCACAGCAATATGGCCCAAACCCACAGCCAGGAGGGATGGCCATTCTTAGTGGTAAATGTCAGGTTCATGTTTTTGTTTTGTTCAGTGGTTTAACAGAATATACGGCCAGGCTCAAAGCTGGCAACAGGTAGCTTTAAAGACGGTTAAATGGGACTCAGGAGAGCGGAAAATGAAATTATTCGATAGGTAAGAATGCGGTCGCAATACCAAAAAACAAATGGTTTCTAATCATCTGCTTTTTGTAAATATAAAGAATGTCGATAGAATAGTAAAGATATCCCCGTTTTTTTTCGCCAGCTCCTACGGAAGCATGGCTCAGTAAACCACCGTGATAAAACCGTTGAATACCCGTTCGCGATCGTCGTAGCGGGTGCGGTAGCGGGCCACCAAGTTGTACACGCCGGGCAGCACGCGGAGTCCATCGAGCTCGCCATTCCAGCGGTCTTCCATGCCTTCCCCCCGGTACAACAATTGCCCGTAGCGGTTGAGTACCTGCCACTGGATGTCGCTAATGCCTTCGCCCTTAAATTGGAAAAAATCGTTGACGCCATCGTAATTGGGCGTAATGGCGTTGGGGGCAAACAAGCGGTGATCCGCCTCGATACAGAGGCTTTCTTCGTGCTCGGAGGTACAGCCCCCTTCATTGCTAATTTGTAAGCGTACGGTGTATTCCCCGGGGTCCATCCCCTCGTAATCGTGCTGCGGGTTTTCCCCCAATACGTAACGTTCCTGAAAGCTGCTGTCGCCAAAGTTCCACCACCCCTGCGTGCCGCCCACACTAAAATCCAACAAGTCCACCTCGGATTCCAACGTGCTGATGCAACGGCCATTGGGAGAAATTCCAAAGTTGGCGGTTAGGGGAGGGAACCCTGGCAACTCAATCGCCTCCTGGACTTCGCAGCCCGTCAGCTGATTGCTGACCGTGACGTTGTAGGTAAAGGGACGGTCGATGATCCGGTTGCCCAGCAAGGGAGGGTCGCTGTCCCACAGAAAAGCGTAGGCGTCGCCACTCGGTGAGGTAATGGTGGCCGTGGTGGAATCGTTGTGACAAACCTTGGGGCCCGTCGTGTAGGCCACGACGATTTCGGGATGCACAAAGACCTCCACACTGGCCCGGGCGGGTTCCGAACAACCATCCTCCATCGTCACGGTGTACACCGTCGTCCGCGTCGGTTCGACCCGATGGGTACTTCCAAAGCCCAATCCCTGATCCCAGAAATAGATGTAGCCATTTTGCGATTCGCCACCACTGCCACTAGCGTTGAGCGTCACGTTCAATCCAAAGCAAATGCTATCGCTCGCAAAGGGCAAGTCGATCGCGAGGGGTAGGCCGATGTTGACCGTTTGCTCCACCTCGCTGCGGCATTCGCCCGTTCCTACCGAATAACGGACCAGGTGTTCGCCCCGGCCAATTTGTTGGGGATTGAATTGGGTAGCCACCTGCCCGTCGATGGTCAGGGTACCTCCCGGAGGCGTGGTTTGTAAAACGATAACCGTATCGCGGAAGCAATAGCTGTTGGCCAGGCCCACCAACTGTGCCACCGCAAAGGCCTCGACCTCGATCTCCTCCCGGGCATTACAACCGTCCGGGCTTTCGTAAAAGATCGAATGCGTACCTGCCCCCGCTACTCCGGGACCAAAGATGCCCCGTTCTTCATCCAGAATCCCCGCTCCCGACCAAATGCCACCCGGCAAATCTGCCGTCAGCGCCTGAGGAGCTTCGCGCTCGCAAAAGGTAGCCGGACTGATCTGCGGCGAAGGAAAAACTTCCACCGTAAAACTGTCCAACCAGGTATTGGCGTCGCACACCAAACGGCGTAAGCCCGGGCCCGCCAGGGCCGGGCGGAAATACCATTCGCCCTCTACCTCCAAGGCACCCGGTCCACGCCAGTCTCCATTGTCGGGCACCGCCCCCACCGTCTGGCGATTCAGCGCAAAGTCTTCGTCGGCGGTACAAAAACGCAGCGTTCGGTCCACATCGACTTCGGTATAGCGGATGTAAACGATCCGTTGGTCGGCACAGCCGTCGAAGGTGTAGGTGAGGGTATCGTTGGCGCCGTCGCCGAGAATGGCGGGATCGTAAAGGCCGGCGGTGCTGTCGACCAAGCCCACCCCCAGCCACTGCCCACCCGGTGGTCCCCAATTGCCGGGGAGCACGAAGGGAGCCTCTTCGGGACAGGCCGAGAGGTCCCACTCGGCGTCGATGGCTTTGATAAAAATAGTGAGCGAGTCCTCACAACCATTGATCGCGTAGTGCAGTACATTGTCGCCCGCTTGGGCCTCAGCCGGGTCGAAGCGGCCCAAGTCGGCGTCTACGATTCCCGGTCCGGTCCACAGCCCTCCAAAGGGTTCGATGGCCAGCGCAAAACTCGAATCGGATTGGCAGAGGGTATCGATCGGGGGCAGTACGATGTCGCCCACGTTGATGGTCTTTGATCCCGCACAGCCATTGGGGTGGGTGTAGGTGACCACGAAGGAGCCCGGACTAGCGGGAGGGCTAAACAGCCCGTCGGGGCTGATGTTGGGCCCACTCCAAGTGCCCCCGTCGGGGCTGCCCCCGGATACGGTGAAGGGGGCACTGCCGGGGCAAGCGGCATCGTCGGTCCCCTCGTCGAGGGGGTTGACGGTGAAGAGGGCGAGGGCTTCGCAACCGTTGGGATCGACGTAGCGGACGCTGTCTACGGGGCTCGTCACCAAGCCTGGATCGTACCAACCCGTTTCGCCGTCGGCAATCCCGGCTCCCGTCCAGCCTCCGCCCGGGATACAGGCGTGGAGGGCAAAGGCGGAATCGGACTGACACAACGAGCGATCGCCCCCATCGATGAGGGGACGGGGGAAAGGATCGATGCTGATGGAGGCCTCGGCGGTACCACCCACTTCGTCGGTGACGGTGACGCTGTAGGTCGTACTTTGGGTGGGGCATACTTCGATTCGGCGGGCGGCGGGAGCGGCGGGGCTCCAAGCGTAGCGGTAACCACTTTCGGCGCCCCCACTGGCTCGGGCGGTGAGAATGGTACAGCTTCCCGCACAGATGGGCCCTTCGTCGAGGCGGATATCGACAAAGAGGGGACAGTTGACCACCCGGAAGTTTTGGGTAGCCCGGAGGATGTGCAGCTCTTGGCAAATGTCGAGCTCCTCCATCGTAAAGGTAACGGTATAATCTCCGCTGACACTAAAGGGAGGGGCGACGACCAAATCGACGGTGCGGGTGCTGCCCCCGGAGCAGTTGACGGGGGTGGCACTGACGATTCCAACATCCAGGGGCCCGGTGATGGCAAAGGCGGCGGTGTTGATGAGGTTGCAGGGGATGTCCCGGTCGAAGACGACGCGGAGGCTGTTGTCTTCGCAGTCGAGGGCGCTGATGGGGAGTAGGTTGGGGGGTACGGGTGGGGGTACTTCGATTTCCCATTCGGCCCGCCAGCCGGTACAGGTGACGTTGGCGTCGCTGATGAAGTTGACGGTCAGGCAGCCGGAGGTGGCGGTGATGGGGGGCGGCTCCATGGTGCCCGAAAAGATACCCCCGATTTGGGGGGACAAGGTATCGGGGCCATCGTAAAAACGCATATAGTCGAAGATCATTCCCATAAAGGGTTCTTCGGTACAAAATTCCTCAAAGACTAGGGTGATTTCGGGGACGTTGGGAATGCAGATGGAAAAGGTATAATTCTCATTGTGGTCGTAGGAGCCCGCGGGGCTTCCGTTTTCGCTATCGAGTAGGATGCCCTTGCAATCGTCGACGGTCAGGTTGCTCATGTTGTAGATGGGTTGGGCCAGCCCGGGGCGGAGGCTCCCGACCAGTAGACCGATCAACAGGACGAAAGGGGATCGTAATTTCATGTTGGAATTATTGCCTTAAGATGGTGATGGGTGGTGTTTCGATGGTATTGCTTTGGTTGCCCGCTTGGTCGACCAGGTAGAGGCTAAAGACGGTGGTTTCGACGTCGGCATTGCCGAGCAAGAAGGTGTTGTCGAGCTGGAGGCGGAGGGTTCCCGTAATCGAAACCTCCGAGCCGACCGGGGCGATGGGTGCTACGTAATAAGCATCTTCGCGTTCGAGTCGGGCATCTTTGACAAAGAGGGAGTTTTGGTCGGCATCGGGATGGCCAATGTCTCCGTCGCCATCTTCGTAGCGGATCAGCAGGTCGATGCTCTGCTGGAACTCGATGATGGTATCCGAACTGACTTCGAGCAGTTCGATGGAGGGCTGGAGGTCAAAAACGGGCTCGTCGACTACCTTTTCACAGGCCCATCCGGCGAGGTCGGGCAGCATCATGAGCCGGATGGAAAGTTGGGGCGCCATGGCCATTTATTGGGGAAGGATAAAGGAGAAATAGTGCTTGATGTAAGGGGCTCCCCCGTCGGCGGGGATTTCGGTGATGGGGTTGGCATCATCCCGAACGTAGACGCGGAAGTAAACCGTTTGGCCCACCTCGCTGGCGTAGTCCATGGGATCGATGGTAACCTTGTGGTAGTAGGGAACCGTTTCCCCCTCAAAACCTTCCTGAAATTCGGCGGCACTCAGGACCTCCAGGGGAAGCTCCGGCTGATCGGCAAACCCGTCGATGTCGCTCGCGAAGCGAACCTTCCGGTGCCCCAGCTCCGCCGGACTGATCTGATCATCGCTGAGGGCAAAATACAGCTCGACCGAAGGCATGGCGCGGGATACCTCGATGGCGCCCCGCCCGTTGCGCGAACGCGGCAGCCAGTCGTTGCCCCGGGCCGC
Organism: uncultured Saprospirales bacterium; assembly: GCA_937899855.1. Taxonomy (GTDB): domain Bacteria; phylum Bacteroidota; class Bacteroidia; order Chitinophagales; family Saprospiraceae; genus CALLVY01. The sequence goes on from CALCCH010000590.1 coordinate 9,542, forward strand.
CACCCCCCGCATCCCGGGCCGACCGTTGTCGTTCAATACCCCCGGATTCCCCGCGACATCCTTGGCCCCCTCCCGAATCCAAGTCTTGATGTGCTCGATGTGCTGTGCCTTGGTCTGCTCCCAATCCGAATCGGGCTCGACCACCAGAGGCATCACCCCCGAATTGCCGTCGATGTCGAAGGTCAGCCGGGCCACCAACTGCGAGGCATCGACCTGGCCCGGTAGGACGCGGTACTCGTAGCTGCCCTGCAAATCGTTTTTGATAATGGGTTGGAAAAGTAAGGTATTGTAGGTGCTCTCAATGGTCCGAAAGTTGGGTTCGAAAGTACCGTCGTGACACCCCGAATTGGCACAAGTCGGCCGGAAGATGCGCGCGTGCAGCCCCTCAATACTCGTCGGTTCCAATTCGAGATTGAGCGTATCCGGTCCGCCCGGAACCTCCACCCGTTCGTCAAATGGATTGGGGGGATCGTCCTCCTTGCAAGCCGCCAGGGCCAGGAGCAACAGTAAAAACGGAAGTGCGGTAATCATCTTTTTCATCCTGGCGATTTAAATCCGGTCAAACAATGAGCGTGCCGTCGGTGCCAGTAGGCCCGCACCCAGCACGCGATCCTTGATACCCAGTAGCTCGGCGATGGTCGGTACGATGTCGGCCGCATCGCCCACGGGATTGTCCTCCCCACCGATCCGTAGGTTGCCATCGATGCCGGGACCCACCATCATGGAAAAAATGCGGCGTGAATTTTCATCCGAATCGTGGTCGAAAGACACCCAGTCGTTTTCGTCGAGGATGGCGTTGGGCTCGTAGTTTCGGCCGTGTTCGGGCATCACCAGCATCGCGGGTTTACCCGCCAGCGCGGGTTGTTGTTGGATAAAATCCCAGAGAAAGCCGATGGCGTGGGCGCAGCGGTGGAGGGCGCCGAGGTAATTGGTAAAGCTGGCGTGGCAGCTATCGGGGCTACTCATATTGACCACCGTTACCTTGGGTTTGAACCAGCGCATCACCTCGGCGGCAAAGCCCACCGTGGCCAGGTCGCCACTGTCCGTTACCGGAGGGAAAGCCAGCTGGTCGTTTTCCAATTTTTCGAAGGTACTTTTCATAAAGGCCTTGATGTCCTCCTTTTCCTCCTCCGTATTGCCGAGGCCGGGTACGGTACGCCCCTGCGCCATAAAGGTCTGGTTGAGAAATTCGCGCATCTCGTTGATGTAGCTCAGCTCCTCCTCGGGGTGAAAGCACTTAAAGCCCTTGATGTATTTTTCGCCCCGCTCGCCAAAGGTGACGGTGGGCGCAAAGAAGTTGGCCCCGTAACGCGAGCCGTAGTCGCGGTGGCCCGAATAATTCAGCAGCGGGGTGGAGCCGCCGATTCCGTTGCCGACAAACCATACGTCGGTCGCCTTGGCCCCACCGTGACGGCGGAGGTATTCGAAAATCGTGGGGTGGAGGGGACGACTTTGCAAGCCCTGGGTGGTCCCGTAGTAGCCCGACATGGCCGTACTCAGCCCGGTGTAGTGCCCCGTGTAGCCCCCGGTGTAGCGCACTTCGGGAAAGAGGGTGCCCAAGCGGTTGAGGGGCGTGGCAAGGATGGGGTCGATGGGTTGGCCACCCGGCTGGCCATCGGGCGTATTGACGCCGTACACGATCTTGAATTCCGGCGGTGTCCCTTCGAGCAGGTTGTACAGGACGTTGCCCTCGATGTCGAGGCCCTGGCTATCGGCGAGGTAGCGTTGGTATACGGCTTCCTGCTGACGGACCCCTCCGGCAAAGAGGACCACCACGACGTGTTCGGCCAGGGGGGCATTGGTGCGGGCGAAGAGGCGTCCGGTGGGCAGGAGGTAGGGTACGCCGGTGGTACCGACGGCCGTCAGGGCGGCCTTTTTGAGAAAGGATCTCCTTTTCATGCGCTGCGATTGGGTGGTTGAGATTAGTAGTAAAAGTATTCGTTACTGGTGGCGAAGGCCACGAAGACCATCTCGGGGGTCACGTCGGGACGCGATTCGATGTAGTTGACGAAAAAGGCCAGTTCGGCTTGGGTGGGGGTACGGACTAGGAAGCGACGATAGGTGTCGATCACAAACTGGGTGGGGTCGGCCCGCATTTCGGCGGGGCTGGGCAGTACGATGTCGGGATCGGTCAGGAACTTGGCGATGATGGTTTCGTAGGCGAGCTGCTTGTCGCCGATCGAGGCGATCAGGTCGGAGAGGTCGACCTGCTGATCGGGACTGAGCGCCTGCTGGTACAGGTTGGAGTAGAGGATGGAGACAAACTGATTGGTCGTTTTGTCCTTGTCCTTTTCCGCATTATTGGGGCTGACGGTGACTTCGTTGACCTCGTAGACGTAGGATTTTTCCCGGCAGGAAAAGACCGTGAGCGAGAGGCCGATCAACAAGAGGGGGGCAAGGAAGCGCCAGGGGTAAAAAGTACTCATCACAGTGGGTTTTAGAAATTGGCGTATTCGTTGGAGGACAATACCTCCTGCTGGATGATGCGAATGTCGCGGTGCTCCAAAAAGTCGTCGAGTAGCGCGGTGGTTTCAAGTGTAGAGGGGCGGCGGGCGAGGGCCAACTGGTAGACCCAGATGATCATGCCTTCGTGGATTTCGCGCGACTGTACGACGATGTCGACGTAATCGGTTTTGCTCTGCCCCACCTCGCCGAGCAAAATGGCCGACTGGTTGTCTTCGATCATCTTAAATCCCGCAACAAACTCGGCATCGGTGGGGGAGCGCCAGAAGAGGTTGTCAAAACTGGCGTTGACGAAGTTGAAAGTATTCATGTTCAATTCGTCGTAAAGATTATTATAGATCATCCGACCCAGCATATCGGCAAAGGCGATGCGCTGTTCCTGAAAATCGAGGCGGGAGTCGAGGACGGCGCGTAGCCGCAGGGCATCGCTGGGTTCGGCATTGGATTCAAAACCACGGAGCAGTTGGTCACCAGCCCCGTCGAGGCAGCGGACCTTGGCCAGGTTGTACATCTGTTGGTGGTAGGCGCGGAGGTAGGAGGTGTCGCCACCGATAAACTCATCGGCAGTTTGCAGCTTTTGGATCAGGGCCACGCGGGCGGCTTTGCTGAGTTCCTGGGCTTTGAGTTGGCCCACTTCACTGCTGATCTCTTCGTTAAAAGGTTCGCGACCGAGCAAGTCGATAAAGAGCCGGTTGACGTAATTCTCAATGCGGATGGCCGGTACGTTGTTGATCGAAGGAGAATCATTATTGGGTACCGTAATGATCTCCTCTTTGGTACAAGTAGCCAAAGTAAACAACAGAATGCCGCAGACCCCTAACAAGTGGTAAAAGTTCCCGCTCATGGTTCCGGTAGAAGGTTTGAACAACTGATTAATGCCATCACCGCAGTACGCGATGATCGGGTCGGTGAAAAGAGAAAATCAGTTTTATTAGGGAGCGTGTTGTGGCCACGCCATTCGGAATGACTCCGCCGTCAAAGTGCACGGGTACCGGGTTGCGCGGGGCAAGGGGGGGGACGGATACCCGTTCTTTCGAGTGAATTTACTAATTTTTTGCCTTTTAATTATTCTCTTTTCAGTCGTACATTCTTTAGACGGAGCTTTCCAACGGAGGGTTGCATGCCGAGGGGGATATATTTTAAACGACCTCCGCCTGTCGCTTGGCCAGGATGTTGTCAACAATGATCTTGGCGTGGACGCGGGTGTTTTCGATGAAGTACTTGCTGGTGTACAAGCCCCCGTTGACCACGCCGGCCAGGTAGACGCCGGGGAGGTTGCTCTCCAGGCTTTCGGGATCGTGGATCGGGGTGTGGTGTTTGTCGTCGCCGATGGCAATGCCCAGGTTGCGGAGCAGGGGGTAGTTGGGCTGATAGCCCGTCATGGCCAGTACAAAGTCGTTGGCCATCGAGAAGGGCCCATCCGGGCCGTCGAGTAGGATTTCGTCCGGACGGATTTCGCGAACGGTAGTGTTGAAAAGGGCTTTGATTGAGCCTTCCTTGATGCGGTTCTCGATGTTGGGTTTGATCCAGTACTTGACGCGGGGGCTGATGCGGTCCTTGCGGACGATCATCGTCACCTCGGCCCCTTTGTAGTAAGCCTCCAGGGCGATGTCACAGGCCGAGTTGGCCGCACCGATGATGGCCAGCTTCTGACCGACGTAGCGGTGGGGCTCATCGTAATAGTGCTTGACCTTGGGTAGGTCCTCGCCGGGGACGTCGAGCAAGCGGGGCGTATCGTAAAAGCCCGTTGCTACGATTACGCGTTGGGTCCGATAGGGGGTCTTGGAGCTGTGTACCAGATAACCGCCCGTTGCCAGGGGCTCCAGGCTTTGTACGGCCTCGTAAAAGCGAATGTTGAGTTTCCAGGACTGCTGGACACGGCGAAAGTACTCCAGGGATTCCCGCCGGGTCGGCTTGTCCGAATGCGAAATAAAAGGCACCTCCCCCACCTCCAGCAGGGCCGAAGTGGAGAAGAAGGTCATGTTGGTGGGAAAGTTAAACAGCGAATTGACCAAAACGCCCTTCTCCAAGATCAAGTAATCCAGCCCCGCCTTCTGGGCTTCAATACCACAAGTGAGGCCAATGGGTCCCCCGCCAATAATGATGAGATCGTATACTTTTTCGGTCGACATAATTTATTCCACTAGTTCTAAGCTACCAAAAATTCCGGCATCAATCCAGCCGCGGTTCTTGTCTTCTCCTGTAACGGTCACCGAACCGATAAAGTTTTCCCGTTCCGCACTGGCATCGTTGTCGCAGTAGGCCAAGGCGAAGCCACAAATTTTTCCAGCCGCCATCCGCACGGGGCGGTTGTCCGCAGCCCCATCGCGGTAATCATCGCCAAACACCTTTAGCGCCACCTCCCAGGTCGAGGTCTTCCCCTCCTGCGTCCGCCGCGACGTCAGGTGATCGTCGTAGTAGCGAAAGGTACTGTCGGTACCGATATCGACCACTCGATTGTCGAGCGATACGTGGTAGGCAAAGGCATTGTGGTTGTACTGGTGGTTGCCCTTGGAACGGTCCTCGTCAATAAAAATTTCCAGACAATCATCGTCCCAGTAGCGGTCGAGGCCATCGGGGTGGATGTCGATCAGGGTATCGTCGACGATTTCGGCCAGTAGGTAAAGGTAATTTTCATCCCAACTCAATTTGTAGCGTCCTTGAAAGTCGGTCTCGGTGTAGGCCTCCCCCAGCCAGCGTTGGTCGAGGGGCAACCAGGTCGCTTTCTCCCAGCAAGCATCGTCGCCGCGCCCGTCGACGTTGGGGGCGGTTTCCGCCCGTTGGGCACGAAAGCTTTGGCTGCCGTTTTGCTCGGTGGTCTGGGGTTCCTCCTGATAGCCCGCCTCCTTTTCGGTGCCGATGGGGGGCGTGCTGGTTTCCCCCGAGGGCTGGCAGGCGCTTAAAAAAAACAGACTGACGAGGACGAATGAGAGAGCGGGCTTAAACATGGGCGTGGTTTTTTCCTAAAGATAACGTCCCGCTCGGAGTAAGGGGGAATCCAGCGTCAGATTTTTACCGGTTAGGATTTCGGACATCAATTTCCCGGTGATGGGCGCCAGGCTCAAACCCATCATGGCGTGCCCAGTGGCCACGGACAGGTTGCTAAATTTTCCGATCCGTCCGATGTAGGGCAGGCCATCCGGGGAACAGGGCCGGAGTCCCGTCCAGATGTTTTCCCTCGGGGGCAGGTCGACCCGGTAGTCGCGGTAATATTGGGGAATGGCTTTGACGATGCCCCGAACCCGACGCAGGTTGATGCCTTGGTGGAGCCCCGCAATCTCCATCGTTCAGCCAAAGCGAACGGCACCTTCAAACGGGGTGACGGCTACCTTGGCCTCGGTGAGGCTGGTGGCGTGCCGAATGGGATGGGGAGGGGGGGAAAGGGTAATGCTGTAGCCCTTGCCCGCCTGTAGGGGAAGTCGAAAGCCCAGGGTTTTAGCCAGCAGCGGCGACCACGAACCACTGGCAATGAGTACCTCATCCGCTGCTAGCCTTCCCCGTTCCCCCACGACGGCCCGTAGCCGTCCACCGTCGTGTTCAAAGTCTTGAACCTCCCAATTGGCCAAAAAACGCACCCCCCGATTGCTCAACTGTCGCCGCAGTCCAGCGAGGAGCAACTGGGGTTGGAGGTGGGCGTCACCCGGGTAGTACACCCCTCCGACGACTTCGTCCGACAGTTGGGGTTCTCGCTCCGCCAGTTCTCGGGGACCAAGAACCTGAGCTGCTATGCCGAGCTTTTCGGCCAACTGGGCGGTGTGTACTTCTTCTTCTAAGCCGTGTTGGTTACGACAAGCCATCAGCAGGCCCCCCTCGGTAAACGCAAAGGAGAAGTCCAGCTCCCGCGCCCAATCCTGGAAGAGGCGTTTGCTGAGTAGCGAAAGGTCCCGGAGGATGGGCATGGCCCGCTCGACGCGTTGGGGTCGGGTGGCGCGGTAAAAATGCCAGCCCCAGCGCAGCAGCCCCCCATCGAGGCGGGGCTTGACGTAAAAGGGACTCTCCGCATCGAGCAACCAACGCAGGCCCTGACGGATGACCCCCGGTGCCGCCAGGGGCACAAAATGACTGGGAACGATCATGCCCGCATTCCCGTGGGAACAGCCCGTCGCCAGATCTCCCCGATCCACCACGGTAACCTCACAACCCTCTTCGCGCAAAAAGTAAGCGCAAGCCAGCCCGATAATTCCCCCACCGATAATCAAAACTTTCATGGTTCAACTGTTTAAATGACCTGAAAACCGTGGGCGTAGGGGTCGTCCTCATCGATGATGATGGTGTTGTAACCCGTCACCCTGGCCCAACCCTCGATACTCGGTACAATGGCTGGATAATCCCACACCGTCGTCTAAACAACCACCCCTCCGATAAAAAAACAGACGATGAT
>CALCCH010000591.1 GCA_937899855.1 uncultured Saprospirales bacterium
GATTGTAAGAGGCCGCCCAGTAGGCGCGACAGCCCTCGCTCAAGCCTTTGACCTGCGAAAGGCCCCCGTGGGTCACCCAGTCGTGTAGGCCGTGCCCCAGCTCGTGGTGAATCACGTCGGAATCTTCCGCATCATCCACGCCCCCTTCGCCAAAGGTAACGGTCTGGGTACCTCCCAAATAGTGCGAATTGTCGGCGCCGTTGAGGCCGTGCGGGTCAAATTTAACGCCCCCGGTATAGTCGGTAGGTTGGAGGGCGATGCCCAGGTCATCGTTGATGTAGCGCATCGAAGCGTCGATGTGATAATAGGTATTGGTAGCTTCAAAGCCGTCCATGGTCCGGTTAAACTGCCAGTTGGAGGAGGGTTGCTCGTAAAGGCCATTGAAGGGGCCTTCCACGTCGACGATTTCGGCCCAGGGGCCTACCAGTTGGTAATTGGTACCATCGTAGCTGATGTCGCGCAAGCTGACCGTATTGATCTCGTTGGCCAATTGGGGCGAAGTGTTGTCGCTATTGTCGGAATAGCCGGGATCGTTGTAGCTGGCGTTGGCACTCGACAGCGGGTCGGGATCAAAGACACTACCGGTTCCGTCAACGAGGAAGAAGGGCGGTGCGCTGGGGATGGCGGGGCTGATACTGACCCGATGGTCGTGGTAGTAACAAGAGATGTCTTCCAGCTTATGGATTTGTCCCGTCTGAGCATCGACGTAGGCTTCCCACTCGCCGATGGGGTCGTTGCCGATCAGTACCAGGTGGTGGACCAAACGGGCCTCTCCCGCCAGGTCGAGTATGGCCAGGCTGGTTTCCTCGTGGATCAGCGGCCCTTTGATTTGGGCGCGTTCGACGATGAGCTGGCGGGCAAAATCGGCGCTTTTGCTGGCTTTGGCACTGGCCAAGGCCAGGTCGTAGCGAAAGCCATTCATGACGAAGTCGACTCGCCGTTCGCGATCGTAGTGGATGGTCAGCTCGGCCCCGATAACGGGTAGATCTTGTAAGTATTGCCGGAGCCGAACCGTAGTGCCCGCCAGGCTGGGCCGCACGGCGTGCAGTTGGAGCTGGTCGAGGTCGCGGCGGCTGATCCCCAGAAGGTCCTGATGATCGTCGAGGTACTGGCGGGCCATCCGCTCGGGGGTATCGGGTCGGAGGGGGTAGCCCGGATGGTAGAGGGCCCGGGGTAGCCCGGTGAGGGCATCCAACCTCTGATTGACGTTGCGTAGGGAGTTTTCGGAGCTGGTCAAGTGTACCTCAAAGGAGGTGGGGTGGGTAGCTTTTTGGGCCGCGAGGGGGGCGTGGTAGAGGCCCAGGAGCCCAAAAAGGCCCCAGAGTAGTTGGTGGATTCGTTTCATGATCATTGGTTTAACTTCTTTAAGTTAGGGAAAACCGCCGTAATCTCCACTAGAAGCCAGCATTTTCTACGCCTTGTCGGTAGCCCGCGGGTGGGATGCGTTTGCCTTTTCTCCGCATTTGAGCTCGGCATCGAACGCGGGAAACCATTTTGATTTTAGAATCGTTGACAAACTTGTATCTTCGCATCCGTACCGAAAAAGCCTCCCCAACCTGGCGGCATTCGGTAAAAATGAATCGACCTATGGCCACTCCAAAACGACACCTGATTACCTCTGCCCTGCCCTACGCCAACGGTGCCCTCCACCTTGGTCACCTCGCGGGGGCTTACCTGCCCGCCGATATCTACGCCCGCTACCTCCGCCTCCTGGGGCGCGACGTCGCCTTCGTCTGCGGATCGGACGAACACGGCGCAGCCATCACCATCCGGGCCAAAAAGGAAGGCCGATCGCCCAAAGACATCATCGATACCTACCACGAGCTCAACAAGTCCTCCTTCCAACGCTTGGGCATTTCCTTCGACATTTACCACCGCACCTCAGCTCCCCTGCACCACGAAACGGCTCAGGAATTTTTTCGCGTACTCCACGAACGGGGCGATCAATTTGAGGAGCGTCGCTCTGAGCAATACTACGATGAGGAATACGACCAATTTCTCGCCGATCGCTACATCGTCGGTACCTGCCCCCGCTGCAGCTACGAGGAGGCCTACGGTGATCAGTGCGAAAACTGTGGCTCCGATTTGTCGCCCACCGAATTGATCGACCCCCGGTCGACCCTCAGTGGTCATCAACCCGTCCTCCGCCCGACCACCCATTGGTTTTTCAAACTCGACGAACACGCCACCTGGCTACGCGAGTGGATCGTATCGGGAACGGTCGATGGCCAGCCCCACCACCATCCCAAAGAATGGAAAAAACACGTTGTCGGACAATGTCTGTCCTGGCTCGACGGAGAGGACGGCCTGCAAGCGCGGTCCATCACCCGTGACTTAGACTGGGGCATTCCGGTACCCCTCGAACGGGCGGAGGGCAAGGTGCTCTACGTCTGGTTTGATGCGCCCATTGGTTACATCTCCGCCACCAAGCAATGGTTGATTGACCAGGGGCGCGATCCCGAAAGTTGGCGCGATTACTGGCAAAGCGAAGATGCGGACCTGGTTCATTTTATTGGCTAGGACAACATCGTTTTTCCCTGAATCGTCATTCCTGCCATGCTCAAGGCCCACGGCGGCTATCAGCTTCCCGTCAACGTTCCGGCCAATCAATTCCTCAATTTTGAGGGGCGTAAATTTTCGAAATCCAAAGGCTGGGGCATCGAACAACACCAGTACCTGGAGGACTTTGCCGACTTCCCCAACAAGGAAGACGCCCTGCGTTACGCCCTACTCCGCAACCTGCCCGAAAACCGCGACAGCGATTTCCGTTGGGACGATTTTGTGGAATACCACGATAAGGAGTTGGCCGATAACCTGGGCAATTTCATCAACCGTGTCATCGTCCTGACCAATAAATACTTTGGCGGTGAAGTGCCCGCAGTGAACGATTGGGCGACTTTGCCGACCTGGGGGGAGGCCCAGCAATTGACCCAGCGTTTGCAGCGTGAATTGGAACGGTTTTCTTTCAAAGCGGCGGCCAGTACGCTAATGGAGCTTTCCTCGCTCGGCAATACCTACTTGCAGGACGTTTCGCCCTGGAAGATTTACAAGACCGAACCGGAGAGCCCGGCGATTGCGGAGTGCATGTTCCTCTCCCTGCAGATTGTCGGTTTGCTGAGTGTACTGACGCATCCTTTTATTCCTTTTACTTCGGTCAAGATCCGTCGTTTGCTGGGTCTGCCCGAGGTACAGGCGGGCGATTGGCAGCGCCTGCTGGAGGCCTTTGCGGCGGGGTCGGCCCTGCTGGGGGCGGGAGGCCGCGTGGGGGAGCCCGAGTTGCTTTTTGCCAAGATTTACGATCGGAAGGATCACCGTCGTTTGGATCTGATCAATGCGGAGAAGGAAAAACTGGCGCGGATTCTCGAAGAAGAGGCCGCGGCGGCGGGTCCCGACTACGCGGCGCTCAAGGACGAGATCAACTACGAGGACTTTACCAAGCTCGACATCCGGACGGGGACGATCGTGGCGGCGGAGAAGGTCAAGAAGACGGACAAACTGCTCCAATTGCGCGTCGACCTGGGTTTTGAACAGCGGACGGTGGTGTCGGGGATTGCACAGTACTACCAGCCCGAGGCCATCATCGGTCGGGAAGTTTTGGTATTGGCCAATTTGGCACCGCGTAAATTGCGGGGAATCGAATCGCAGGGTATGATTTTGATGGCGGAGGATGCCGAAGGCAAGCTGAGCTTTGTCAGCCCGCAGAAAGATTGGCCCAATGGCTTTGCGGTAAGTTAAAATACTGGTGCTGGGGCATCAAGTGCTGCTCCCGGTGCGTTAGTTATCATATCCACCCCTCCCGTTTTTCCACTCCGGGAGCTCCAAGCCCGATCTAGCTAAAGTGCAAAATGAGTTAACTTCTACGTACCCCAGGGAAGTACCATTTGTTTATCGGTCCAGCCAAGTTTCGGCGAGGTTTCCCTCGTTGTGAGTAGGGATGGTCCCGTAGATTAAAAAATAAAGCAGCACGATGAAAAGTAAATTCACCTTTAGCATTCTCCTCTTATGGACTAGCCTACTGGGGGCACAAGATTTACTCGACAGCCCCCGGGCCAGTGAATGGGCCTATATTTTTCGTCTGACGGAGGGACAGGCCAAACAATTCCATCGCCAAAAGGGCTACCCCGATTTGGAAGCCCCCTACTTCGATCGCTTGGTGGACAGTTTTCGAGCCGCCGAGGAGTATACGGGGCAGTTGGCACCGGGTCATTACCTCCAGGTCCGGACGCAGGGGGGCGGGCTTTACTTTTTGCTGACCCAAGTCTATCCCTATGAACTTGATCTGCTGCGCAACAACACGGACCTGTGTGTTCAGGTACGCGACCGCACTACGGGACGGATCGTGGAAGATGCGCGTTTGGATATTCGGGGAAAATCTTTGCGCTACGATCCCCTCACCCAAACCTACCGCCACCGCAAGTCCAATCGGCGGGGCTACCTGCGGCTACGACGGAATGGGGATACGGCTTACTTCTCCATTGATCGATACCTCAACAATCCCCGCTGGCGACGAACGACCAAACAAGTACTGTACCGCACGCCGCTGCGTTACGTTTGGCGCCCCCTCCGCTACGTCGTCGCCCTACCCATCGCGGCGATCCGCTCCGCCCAGAGGGGCTACTCCTGGGGAGAGGTGGAGCGGACCAAGCGTTTTTTCCGACGCCTGGCCTGCTGGGTCCATCAAGATAACTGCGACTATTACGGGAAAAAGTATCGGGGCTACGTAATCAGCAACAAACCCAAATACCGCCCGGGCGATAGCCTGCACCTCAAGGCCTTCGTGGTGGATAAAAAGGGCCGGCCCTACCGCAAACCCCTCTGGTTAAAACTTCCCTGGGGGAAGCGGGATAGCGATCGGATCGCGCTGGAGCCCTACCGCCCCGGTGGCTACGTCTACGCCACAACTTGGAACGACTCCCTGGATTTGCGCCTGGATCAGAACTATAAATTTACACTGGAGGATCACAAGGGCCGCTACGTCAATTTTATCTACCTGCGTTACGAAGATTATGAGCTGCGTAAGCTCCGCCTGGAGGTCCGCAGCGAAAGCCCCGACTCGACCCAGGATCGGGGCACGCCCTTCCAGCTCTGGGCTCAGGGGCGCGACGACAATGACCTGCCCCTCTACGACGCCAGCCTTGAGCTCAGCCTTCGCTCCCAGAGCGTGGAGCAGTACTGGGCCGACTCGGTATTTATTCCGGATACCCTCTATCATACCATCTTGCCCCTCCTCATCGACGGCGATACACCCATTTCCATTCCCGACTCTATTTTTCCCCCGGTCAACATGCGCTACTTGGCCGAGGTGACGCTCCGTACCTCCGATCAGGAGCAGCGGCGGGTGGAAAAACGGGTAGGGTACTTTCACCGGCGGGCCCACTTCGACTTTGAGCTCCGCGGGGATTCGGTACGGCTGGCGTATCGGGAAAATGGAGTGGAAAAACCAGTATCGGCCCAGCTGTCGGAGATTGATGCGCGGGGTAGGCGGCTGCGTCAGCGGACTTGTGAACTGCCCCGGTGGGAAAAGCTGGATGCGGACTGGGCACGTTTGGAATTGGAGTGTGAAGGGTTGGAAAAAGTCTACGACCTCAGCCAGGAAGCGGATTTGGTCAACTGCTACGCCCGGCGTAGTCGAGATTCGCTCCACGTTACCATCGACAATCCACGGAGCTTGGGACTGGTCTACTTCCTTTACCAAGGCAATCGGGAAATTGCCCGGGGGCACGGCGATTCGCTGGTGCTGCACCGCAGCTTTCGAACCGGACAGCGGGCCACCCTGTCGATCAGCTATCGCTGGGCGGGGGAGATGCGCAGTACTTCCTACCAGGCGGAGTGGCGAACCGGAGCGCTGCAAGTCGCATTGATCCAACCCACTACGGTTTATCCGGGTCAGGAAGGGGACATTGAGGTGCGGGTGACCAATGCCGAGGGGGATCCCGTCGCGGATGTCGACTTGAGTGTGTTTGGCCTAACGAAAAAATTCAACTACTCGGCCCCCAAGGTTCCCCAATTGGGCAAACGCAGCCCACCCAAAATGTACCTCAACAACTTTAAAGAATTGGAGCTTACCGGTTCGGAGCACCGCCAAGCCTTGTCCTACGCGGATTGGCGCGCCCGCGCCCGGCTGGATGAGATGCCTTATTACAATTTCCTCTACCCCGGCGATTCGCTGTATACCTACCATTACGCCACTCCCGACAGCTCGACCCAATTCGCGCCCTTCGTGTTGCGTCGGGGGCAGGTACGCACCCTCTACCTCATCTACGTCGATCAGCGCCCCGTTTACTTCGCCTGGTCCGACAACCTACAGCCCTACTCCTTTCCCATCAGCCCCGGCCGCCACCAAATCGAGCTGCGGACCTTTGATCGTTCCATCCTCCTCCCCAAGGTCGACTTCCCCGCGGGGCAAAAAACCATCCTGGCCCTGGATCAGGACCAGTACCGTGGCGCCGACATCCAAAAGAGCAAGCGTCCCTACCAGCTCTCCGATGATGAGCAACAGCGGGTGCGCCCTTACCTTTTTTCCTTCACCCACGATTTTAGAAACCGCTTTGCCTACCTCCAACAGGGGGATCGGTTCTACAGTCTGGAGCGGGATCCCAAACGGCGAATGCCTCCCGGTTTGCTGGGCCCCCTGGAGGAGCGCTCCCTGACGATCCGGGTACCGGGCCTGGATACCCTGCGGCTGAGTCGGGAGGCGGGATACCGCTATTACCTGGAGCGGGATTTTGTACAGGCCACTGAGGCTCGTCGTTTTCAATCCAGTTTTCAAAGCCTCACCCCGCAGACCAGTTTTACGGATCTGTCCTTTAACCGAGCGACCATCGAAGGTCGCTGGCGGCGCTACCGGGAAGACCTACGCCGCCGGCTCGCCTTGTCGCCGCGCTACGCCAATGCTGGTGCCACCGGTGACCTGATTGTGGAACGGCCCCCGGGGGATTCCCTCCCCCTCAACGTCATCCTCTTCGCCGAAAGCAGCCAGCGGATCGAGTACGTCTACCCCGGGCAGCAAAACGAATACGGTCAACTCGCTCCGGGAATTTACCAACTGATTTTTTTGTATCCCAACGCGGGCTACCGCCGGGTTGATGGGCTACGGGTACGGGCGGGTGGCAACAATTACTACCAGCTTCGCGATTGGGAAGCCATCCGGCGCGATTCCTTTGGCCAGGGCATCGAGGCCCTGATTGAAGCCCAGTTGTTGCGCTCCCGGGAGGGCACTCAAGGGGAGGAATACCTGATACAACTGGGGCGGATTTACCACGAGGCCTTTAGCCGCTACGAGGGGCCGGGCCCTCTCCTTCGGGGGCGCGTTCGGAGCGGGGAAGGCGACCCCCTGTACGGGGCCATCATTCGGGTGGCGGACCGTGCATTGGGAACCGTCACCAATCTGGAAGGCTACTATGCCATGCGGGTTCCTCCGGGTACTAGCCACCTGGTGGTATCCTACCTGGGTTACGAAGACCAACGGGTTGCCTTGGAAGAGGCGGGGCTTGCTGAGATCACCCTGCGGCCCGCAGTGGGTTTGTCGCAAATTACGGTTCGGGATCGCTCGACCAGTGGTGGGGTGGTGACGGGGGCTCAAATCAGGGCCTTACCCACTCGGAACATCAGTGCCCTGGCCGCGCAGGTAGCGGGTATTCAAATGGTGGATGGAGGGGATGACATTGTGGTTCGGGGCAGCCGGGCGGGGGAAACGTACTACTACATCGATGGGATTCGAATAAGTGGTTCGGCCGACCTTCCGCAGAGTGAGAATGTATTGGTATCGGTGTTGGAAGGGGAGGCGGCCCAGGCCCTGAGTGGGGAGGCGCACGTCCAGCGGGTAGTGCTCTTGCAGACGGTAGTCCCAACGGAGGTGGACCCAGATTTTATGGCAGCGGCGGGCAGTTCGCGTTCCCTGCGGCAACACTTTTCGGACGATGCCTTCTGGCAGCCCCAATTGCGAACCGATGCCGAGGGTCGGGCCCGTTTTACCGTCACCTTCCCCGACGACGTCACGACCTGGGAAACCCACGTCCTGGCGATGAATGGCCGGCAACAAAGTGGGCAGAGCCGGGGGCAAATTCGCTCCTTCAAGCCGCTGCTTGCCCAGTTGGCCACGCCCCGATTTTTGGTGCGTGGGGATACGGCGCAGGTAGTGGGAAAGGTGACCAACTACCGCCGCGATTCGATGCGCATCCAGACCCAGTTTAGTCGGGCTGGGACGGTACTGGCGGAAAAGGAAAGTTGGTGTACCGACGTGCAGCTCGATACCCTACGCGTAGCCACTACCGCTGCGGATACGCTGTTGCTGCAGTATCGTTTGGAAAATGCGAAGGGGTATTTTGACGGGGAGCAACGGGCCCTGCCTCAGTTGCCCCGGGGAATGGAACGGAGCGAGGGCGATTTTTACCGGCTCGATCGGGATACTACGATCCAGTTGCAGCTGCCTCAGGACACAGTTGGTCGTTACCGACTCCGTGCCCTGGCCGGAGGGCTCGATATTTTGGAAGGAGAAATTAAGCGCATCAAACGTTATCCCTACCACTGTAACGAACAGCTGGCCTCCCGCATTCTGGCCTATCTGGCGCAGTGGAAAATCAACCGGGCCCGGGGCATTGACCAGCGCGACCGGGCGGTGATCCAGAAGCTGATACGCCGCTTGGAGCGCAACCGCCTACCCGGGGGGCTGTGGGGCTGGTGGGGTAGGGGCCAGGCCAACGACTGGATCAGTCTGCACGTGTTGGAGGCCCTGGCGGCCGCCAAAGCGGCGGGCTGGAAGGTCAAGGCACTGGACGGAGAGACCCTGCTCCAACAGCGGCTGACCCTGGATCGGACCACCGACTACCGCAAGCAATTGCGGCGGCTACAGATCTTACGGCAACTGGGCGTGACGGTGGATTTTTCCTATTATCTGGAGCAATTGAAACTCCCGGAAGAAGCGCCTCTTTACCACCGTTTGCAGCAAATGGAGCTGGCGGCGGACTGTGGCCTACCCTGGTCGCGGGACAGTCTGGATGCCTACCGTCGAGAGACCCTATCCGGGAGCGTATACTTTGACGATGACGGGCGGGACCGCTCCCTGATTTACGATCCCCATGCCACAACGCTACTGGCCTACCAGCTCCTACGTCGCGACTGTACCTCCGTCGGGACTGACCTCCGCCCCATTCAGAATTATTTCTTCGAAAACCGCCCCACCGGCTACTGGCGCAATACCTACGAGGCGGCCCGGATTATCGCAACCCTCCTCGAAGACTTGCTGGCCGAGGAC
>CALCCH010000592.1 GCA_937899855.1 uncultured Saprospirales bacterium
TATCGATCTGCTCAAACAGATTCGCCGCACCAATACGCGTTTTAATCTCCCGCGGATTCAAAAACTCACCGAAAAGGTCAGTACCAAGACCTCCATTGCCGAGCGCGATTGGTTACTCCAAAAGTTAAAAAAGCTTACGCAGGACTGAGGGCCTGGCCCCACCGGAGGTAGGGTATCCGACTGGACCAGGCCACTATGAGCACCAACGAAGCTAGCGAGTGATGACGATGCGCTCGCTTTTTTGTCCCTTCGGACCTTGGCCAATGAGGGTGTACAGGCCATTGGGCAGATGGTGTAGGTCGAGCCAGCGCTGAGGCCGCTCGGTTTGGAACACCAGTCGCCCCTGGGCGTCGTATACGGTGAGGTGCTGGATGGCCTCGGAGCCAACCAACTCCAACCTGCCATCGCTGGGGTTGGGGCGAACGGCAAAGCTGGGCGTCGGGGCGCGGCGGGGAGAAAACCCATCCAACTGGTCATCGCATACGCAGGATTGGAGCTGCACCAGACTGGGGCTAAAGTTGCTGTTGACGGCAAAGTCGACTTTGACCTTGTCGACCGTAAAGTTAAGTCGGTAGTAATTTTCCGGTAAGGTGGAACCGATGTGAAAGGGCGTGATTTGGCTCATGGCATTGTTGTCGCAACCCGGATTGAGGATCACCTGGCTTAAGTCCTTGCGGTAGCTAAAGGACAATTCGGAGGTGTAGGGCGTATTGCCTTGGAGCGTACCCTGTACTTTTAGTTTGTATTTGCGTTGGTTACAGCTGCCGGTCCAAAAGTGGAAGTTGTGCTCGTCTTTGCCTCCGTCGTACAGGATGGTAGAGGCGGGGTTGGCGCAGGAGCAGTCGGCAAAACCATTGCCCCCACCCCCCGTCGGAAGGAGGATGTCGATGTCCATGATGACGATATCGGAGGGGCTATTTGGCCGGTTTTCACCAAACAAACAGGAGGAGTAGACGCCGACCAGGTAGAGGCCTTGTCCGCTAAATTGGTAGTTGAGGCCAGTACCGAGGTAGCTGCCGTTGGTACCGCTACCGAGGTTGAGGTAGTAGACCCCGTAGGCGGTCGCGGCGGGGTTGGGATTCCAGGAGAGGGAGCCCGTGCCGCCACCCTGCTGGTCGATTTGGGGGACGGGAGCGGGGCAGGCTCCGGAGGTATTGACCAGGTAAGTGGAAATAAAGCTTTCGATGGCCGAGCTCGACAGGTTGATCTGGCTACCGTAGGTTTGGATAATACTGGCTACGGTTGTCGAGAGGTTGGAAAGGTCTACGGAGTAGACGTTGGGGGGGAGCGGCTGGGCTCCTAGGGAGGAAGATTGGAACAATAGTAAGCATAGCGCGAGTGGAAAAATGAAATTTTTCATAAGTAGAGTATTTGGATTTTGCAGTAATAATTAAAACCACCGAGCGGGTGGTTGGGAAGATTAGCATGCAAACACGGATAGATGTGATGGGTCCAAATTAGGGGAGGAATTTGAGAAATGTGATTACAAAAAAAAGCCATTTTCCAGCGTGCGGGGCTGGGGCGCTAGGCTAGGGGAGGGCACGATCGAGACGCAGCAGGCGTTCCACCTTTTTCTTTTGGAGGTACTGGAGAATGATTCGGGCCACTTCGGGGTTGTGGGCCCGGGGGGAGATGGCTTCGCGAACTTCGTGGGCCTGTCCACTACTATCGTTGAGATCGATATAGCCGTAGCCTTGATACTGGCCATTCTCGACGAGGATGACCGCTTTTTCTTCGGCGTGGCGGCCCTTGTCGTAGGCGATGAAGTCGTAACCAAAGTCAATATTGATGGCCTCGATGGCCCGTTGGACGCGTTCGTTGTAAGTCTCGGGATCTTCTTCTTCGATACAGGCGCCCCGACATTTGTTGATGTGGTAGTAAAAACATGGGGTACTGATCTGATCGACGTGACAGTACTTTTGGCACAGCTCGTACTGTTCTAAAAGGCGGTTGAGTGCCCCCTTTGCTCCCGTCAGTTTGGAAAACTCCCGCAGTACCCGGAAGTCTTTTTTCTGGTTTTTTCGCACCTTAGCAATATCCAAGCACTGGTAACCCGCTTCGTTCTCGTAGTGGTGAATGATGTAGGGAAAGCTGCGTGCCCGCTGGGCCCGATTGATTTTGGGACGTAGGTTTTTGATTTCGTCGCTCTCCAGGAGCAGGGCCACCAGCTCACTTCCGGTCAGTTCGTAGCTGATGTCGTGCACTCCCGCCGCAATTTTGGCACCCTTGCGGCTTTCGTCGGCGAAGTGCTGCATGATGCGGCTTTTGATGTTGATGCTCTTACCCACGTAGATGACCTCCCCGTGTCGGTCGTGAAAATAGTATACCCCACACTCCTCCGGGAGCTCGTGCAGTTTGGGGAGCGAAATATTAGCGGGCAAGCGGGATTCCTTGACCCCCCGGTTAATCATCTGATCGATGGCATCATCCGGGCCCTCTTCCATATCGAGGATGCGTTCGAAGACCTCTACGGTCGCCATCACGTCGGCCATAGCGCGGTGGCGATCGCTCACCTTGATCTTAAAGTATTTGATCAGTTTGGCCAGGCTGTAGGCGCCGATCCAGGGAAAGGCCTGGCGACTGAGGCGAACGGTGCAGAGCTGTTTGCGCGTGTAGCTAAAGCCCAGGCGTTTGAATTCCGCCCTTAAAAACCCGTAGTCAAAGCGTACGTTGTGGGCCACAAAAACGGCCCCTTCGGTCATTTCCACCACCGTCTTGGCCACTTCGTAGAATTTGGGGGCCTCCTCGACCATTTCTTGGGTAATCCCGGTGATTTTGGTAATATTGTAGGGAATGGCCCGTTCGGGATTGATGAGGGATTCAAAGGTATCGATCACCCGTTCGCCATCGTGTAGCGCAATGGCAATCTCCGTGATGCGGTCGCGATCACTCTTGGCCCCCGTAGTTTCGAGGTCGACAATGGCGTACAATTTCTTTTTCATATTCCGTGACACGCTGCGGGTGCTTGCCCTAAAAAGGCAACGCAGAGAAACCATGCTACCCGAGGTAGGAGGATGGTAGTTGGGATAGTAGTCCTCCGGGTATCAAGGTCTCTCTGCGTATATCAGTGTTGAGATAAAAGTCGGTTATTATGGGTAGCTTGAATGTTCTTTCGAGATCAATAGTGTAGTGAGAATGCGACTGACTTCACCTCAACGAACGCTAAAATTACAATTATGCTTGCGAATCTAAAAATCTACAGCCTCTTTCTTTTGTGCTTGTTGACGGGTCAACTGGCTTGCCAGGGCGGTCGGCCGAGTACGACACCACCCACCGAGCCGCGCCCGGTCACTGACCTGCCTCCCGAGGGGGAAGAATTGCGATTGGGAGCGGAGCGCTTTGAGGAATACGTCGGTCGTTTGGTCGGAAAAAGGGTAGCCCTCTTGGTCAATCAAACCTCTCGGGTTGGGGAGCAGCACTTGGTCGATGTATTGCTGGAAAAAGGGGTTCGGATCGAACGGATTTTTGCGCCCGAGCACGGTTTTCGGGGGCAGGCCGACCGCGGAGCGAGTGTGGTGGATGGAAAGGCTGCCCGGACCGGCCTCCCCATCATCTCGTTGTACGGAAAAAAGAAAAAACCCAGCCCGGCTGACCTCGCCGGTATCGACGTCGTTCTGTTTGACATTCAGGACGTAGGCGTACGCTTTTACACCTACATTGGCAGCATGCACTATCTGATGGAAGGCTGTGCCGAAAATGAGGTCGATCTCATCGTCCTCGACCGGCCCAATCCCAATGGCCACTACGTAGATGGCAACATCCTCGACCTGGCACACCGGAGCTTTGTGGGCATGCACCCAGTACCCATCGTACACGGCATGACGGTGGGAGAGTACGCCCGCATGATCAATGGAGAAGGCTGGCTCGCCGGTGGCCGACGTTGCCAACTGCTCGTGATCGACTGCGAAAATTACCGCCGCTCGCAGGCCTACCGCCTTCCCGTCAAGCCTTCCCCCAACTTGCCCAACAACCGATCGATTTATTTGTACCCTTCCCTGTGTCTGTTTGAGGGCACTCCCTTTAGCGTGGGTCGTGGCACCGATCAGCAATTCCAAATTGTGGGGCATCCCGAGCTCGAAATTGGTGACTATTATTTCTCTCCCGTTTCCCGCCCTGGTGCGACGCGTCCGGTCTTGGTAGGGCAGCGTTGGCGAGGCTTTGACCTGACCTACCTCAGCGAAAACGACCTGTGGGAAGAGGGGCGGATCCAGCTGATTTACCTGACCGAGGCCTACGGTCATTTTCCTGATCGCGCGCGTTTTTTCAACGACAATGGCTTTTTCGATACCTTGGCGGGCGGGCCCGAGCTGCGGCAGCAGCTGGAGGCGGGTTGGTCGGAAGCCGAGATTCGGGCGAGCTGGCGGGAAGGCCTGGAGGCGTTCAAGGTGCTGCGCAAGCCCTATTTGGTGTATCCATGAGGCCTACGGCCGCTCCATAATATGTGGCATCTTGCGGCTGGCGTTGCGCATCAGATTCCGAACCAAACTCGTCGGCGTAGTGCCAATGCTGCCGGATAGGGTGTGGTTATAGCTCCACAACAATTTCTCCGCTCCCCCGTCGTAAATCTCCATCCCTACCGCCACATTATTGGTCGCGCCCCAGATGCCAAAAACCAAGCCCAGGGCGATGGCGGCGCCCTCCGACATCGGGCGACTCAAGCCAAAATTAGAGGTCAGTACCGCATCCACCCCAAGCAGGCGACACAGTTCGTTGGGGCTCATTCGATCGTCGTTAAAGTAATTGGCGCGGGCCAGCAAGGCATTGGTGCTGCCCACATCCTGAATCTCCACCCGGATGCGGTTTTGGACCTTCCGCTTGAGGAGCCAGGCGTGGATTTCCCGTTGAAAGGTAAGCGACTCCGTTCGTTGTTGTTCCTTTAATGCCTCCACATCTACCTTCTTACGGGCGGCGATGGAAACCTTGGGTGGGATCACCGCAATTTTTTCGTGTCGCATCGCCAGGGTCCGGGCGTCGGTACTGGTGTAAATGCTCGCGCAACTCCCCGCCAGCAAAAGGATGCTGACCAGTACCCCAATCATCAGTCTGTTCATCTTAATGTCGTTTAAGTGGATAAATAATGGGTGGGGGGAGTTCCATAGCTTTACGTCTCGACCATTAATACCCAGGGTCGTCAAAAGGTAATGGCCAAATGCTAAAAAAATCGGGTGCTCGTACCCTTCGCTCATTTTTTCTTCCGCTTCTTGACCT
The DNA here is from genome assembly GCA_937899855.1 of uncultured Saprospirales bacterium. Lineage (GTDB taxonomy): Bacteria > Bacteroidota > Bacteroidia > Chitinophagales > Saprospiraceae > CALLVY01. The sequence goes on from CALCCH010000592.1 coordinate 5,209, forward strand.
TGTGCGGCAAATGCCGACTGGCACTGCGCATCAAACCCTGTATTAGGCTAAGGTGGGTCGTCCTACTGCTACCGGATAAGGTACCTCGGTAGCCCCAGATAAATCGCTCCGTACCTCCGTCGTAAATATCCAGTTGCGCCGTTACACTCTTCGTCTTTATCAGCCCACCCAGCGTCAGCTGCAGGGCCCGGCTCGCACCCCCCGACAGCGGGCGGCTCAAGTCAAATTTTGACCGCAGCAAAGCGTCGACTCCGAGTAAGCGGCAGATCTCCTGCGAGCTGAGGTCCGGGTCCGTAAAATAGTTGGCGCGGGTCAGTACGGCATTGACCTCGTCGAGCTCCAGGAGCTCCACTTCGATTCGGCCCTTTCCTTTGCGCTTGAGAAGCCAGGCGTGGAGCGCCCGTTGGAGGTTGAGGGACTCGATCATTTCTAGGCGTTCCAAGACGCTGGCCTCCACGGATTTACTGGCGGCGATAGAAACTTGTGCGGGCAGCACCGCAATCTGCTGGTGTTTGATCGCCAAGCTACGCGCATCAGTGGTGTAGTAAATGCGTGCGCAACTGCTACTCAAAATAAAGAGGCTCCCCAGCAAGCCTAGCTTTAGTCTATTCATCGGAAAGTCGTTTTAGTTGATTTCATGGCCTAGCAATAAAAAAGCCCCGAGCACAAGTCTCGGGGCCTAAATATAAGGTATTATCTATTTTCTCGCTGAGCGAATTACATCATGCCGCCCATGCCGCCACCCATACCACCAGGCATACCGCCGTGGGAGTGGGGTGCTTCTTCCGCGGGCTTGTCGTTGACCACGCATTCGGTGATCAATACCATCCCGGCAATCGAAGCGGCATTTTCCAGCGCAATTCGCGTTACCTTGGTCGGGTCAATGACACCGGCCTTCTTGAGGTCTTCGTACTTCTCGGTACGGGCGTTGAAGCCGTTTGCTCCTTTTTTAGCCAGTACGTTCATCAGTACTACCGAACCTTCTACGCCCGCGTTTTCGGAGATGATCCGCAGCGGAGCTTCGAGGGCCTTGCGAACGATGTTGATGCCGACCATCTGGTCTTCGTTCTCTCCTTCGGCTTTGTCGAGCGACTTGATGGCCCGTACCAACGCCACACCACCACCGACTACGATGCCTTCTTCTACGGCGGCGCGCGTAGCGTGCAAGGCATCATCGACGCGGTCTTTCTTTTCCTTCATCTCTACTTCCGTAGCGGCACCGACGTAGAGTACGGCTACCCCACCGGCCAGCTTTGCCAAGCGCTCCTCCAGCTTCTCGCGATCGTAGTCCGAGGTCGTCGTTTCGATCTGCTGCTTGATTTGCGCCACGCGAGCCGAGATGTCTTTTTTCTTACCCTTACCATTGACGATGGTCGTGTTGTCCTTGTCCACCGTGATCTTTTCGGCTCTGCCCAAGTGCGACAGCTCAACGCTCTCCAGGGTGTAGCCTTTTTCTTCCGAAATGACGGTACCACCGGTCAGGATGGCAATATCTTCGAGCATTGCCTTGCGACGGTCGCCAAAGCCGGGAGCCTTTACGGCAACGACCTTCAGCTGGGCCCGCAAGCGGTTGACTACCAGTACCCCCAGGGCTTGGCTTTCGATGTCTTCGGCGATGATGAGCAGCGATCCACCCGTGCCCACTACTTTTTCCAAGATGGGAACGATGTCCTGCATGTTGGAAATCTTCTTGTCGTGGATCAAAATGTAGGGCGCGTCGTACTCACTCACCATGGTGTCGGGGTTGGTGACGAAGTAAGGAGAGAGGTAACCCCGGTCAAACTGCATCCCGAGTACTTCCTTTACGTAGGTTTCGGTGCCTTTGGCTTCTTCAACCGTGATGACACCGTCCTTGGACACGCGCTTCATGGCATCGGCGATCAGGGTACCGATTTCGTCGTCGTTGTTGGCGGAGATCGAAGCGACCTGCTGGATTTTCTTAAAGTCGTTGCCGATGATTTCGGATTGTTTTTTCAAATCGGCGATGACCGCGCGAACGGCCCGGTCGATACCTCGCTTGAGGTCCGAGGGGTTGGCACCGGCCGCAACGTATTTCATACCGGCCGCGATCATGGCCTGGGCCAGGACGGTAGCGGTAGTGGTACCGTCACCCGCGATGTCGGCGGTTTTGGAAGCAACTTCCTTCACCATTTGCGCCCCCATGTTGGCCACGGGATCTTCCAACTCGATTTCTTTGGCAACCGTTACCCCATCTTTGGTCACGGTAGGGGCACCGAAGCTCTTTTGAATGACGACGTTGCGACCTTTGGGGCCGAGCGTCACTTTTACGGCGTTAGCGAGGGCATCGACACCCGCCTTGAGCTGTTCTCTTGCTTCTGTATTAAAGCTAATTTCTTTAGCCATTTTGGTGGATTTTTTTTGAAAGAGTAAACTAAAATTTGGTGATTAAAATGACCGTTTTCCCTTCTGTGAATGGGGGCGGTAGTGGATGGCTTTAGAGGATGACGAGGATATCATCTTCCCGCATGATAAGGTAGTCGGTACCTTCGTAGTTCAGCTCTTGGCCAGCGTACTTACCGTACAGTACGGTATCGCCTTTCTTCACCGTTGGGGCTACTCCCTCTTTACCGGGGCCAACAGCCACTACTTTACCACGCTGAGGCTTTTCCTTGGCCGTGTCGGGGATGATAATTCCACCTTTGGTCTTCGTCTCAGCCGGAGCAGGTTTCACAACAACTCTATCGTTGATCGGCTTCATAATTTAGAATAGTTTTGGTTTGGTAATAGGTATTATTTGTTATGCAATCAATACACCTGGTGTGTATCATTAGTTGTGCCATTCCGAAAATTATGACATTATTGCAGCCAGGGGCTAATCTTTTGGCAGTTGGGGTCGCCAGTGCCCTTACCAGCCGCCCTTTTTCCAAGGGCTGCGTTGTCATAATGGCGCAAAAATAAAAAAAAGACCTAAATGCAAAAAACGCATTTAGGTCTTTTAGGGGAGTGGGGCTATCCTCGGTCGGCCCTACTGGCGCAGCGGCGCGGTGCCCGCGCCCGTCACGTCCGCACCCGCGTAGGTGGCGGCGATGATGACGCAGAGGATGAGAATGGCCGCGGCCAAGTACCAGGTGAGCTTTTCGATAAAATCGGTCGACTTAGCAGCGCCCAACATCTGGTTGGTCGCATTGCCCCCGAAGGTCGCGTCGACGCCACCTCCCTTGGGATTCTGAATCAACACCACACCGATCAACAAGAGCGAGATAAGTGCCGTCAGGATTGTGAGAATAACCATTTTATATTAATTTTTTTAGTTCGTCAATTTTGCTCGCAAAGAAACTACTTTTTTCTGGATAAATCAACTTTAGCCTTTCGTAAATCCGAATGGCCTTCTCGTAAGCCCCCTGTTTGGCTAGGATGATGGCGAGGGTCTCGGAGGCAATGTCTTCGTCTTCGGTCAGGCTCTGCGCCGCAAAACTGCGGATCTTGACCTTCTTTTTTTGCCGCTTGGACTTCTTGGGGGAGGGCTTGGTCTTTTCCTCCGCCGCATCTACCGGCGTTGGGTCGTCCAACTCTGCCAGATTCTTGGTCTTACGCGTTTTCTTCTTTTTGGTTTTACTTTTTTTCTCCTTTTCTTTTCCCTCCGCCGCCAGCCGCTCCGGTTTTTCCGGCTCCGCTACCGGTGGTGGTGTCGGATTCTCCTCCGCTGGGGCAGCGGGAGTGGGCCGCGCTACTTGGGGGAGAGGGGCTTCGGGTAATTTTTTCTCCACCGCTGGTTCCTCCTTTTTTTCGGGTGGGCGCGGCGCCTGAAACTGTTGCAACCAAGAACTGAAGGACGTTTTGGGCGCGGGTTTGGGAAGGACGGGGGGGACTTCGTCGGCGGGCTGATTGGTGATCTCTAGGGGGATGTCACTCGGGCTGGACTCGGGGTGGGGTACCGTCTTTTCCGCTTCGACCTCTTCCCCTTCCCCTTCCTCGTCGACTAGCGGCTCTTCCACCACAGCCTCCTCTACCGGAAAGGGGTGCTCCGACTCGATCAAATCCTCCAGAAACAAGACGTGGTCGTTCCGCTCCGTGAAGTCGGGGCGCTCCTCCTTTTCTTCGCGAAACTTTCTCAGGTGCTCGTCCAAATTGAACTCCATTGAGTCGTCCTCTTCCATGGCGCTAGGGTTTGAAAAATGAATCTCGTGCGAAATGTCCTCCACTTCCTCAAGCGCGTCGGGCTGATCGGTCAGGCTGATGGCCAGTGCCGTTTCCCCTTCGTCTTCCTGGGCCAGCGAGGCGCGAGGCACCGCGTTTTGCTGATCCCGAAGAAAACGCTCGGCCATTTGGTAGGGATTGAGCGATTGTCGAAAACCGCCACCCGCGCGGAAGAATCGGAAAAGGTGGCTGCGCTGGGTACTGTAGGTAGCGGCCGTACGGATGTTTTCCTCCAGATGATCGTTTTGCTCCGACTGACTTTTTCGCAGCAAAAGCAAACGCAAATTCTGACAATACGGGTAGCGGGCCACCAATTGGGCCAGCTCATCGTAAGTCCACTCCGCAAGTCGATCCTGCTGGTGGAGCAATTGCGTAAACTGCGGTGCTTTCATGTCAGCGGAAATTACGAATAATTGTGACCAAATCCAACCCCGTAACCCTCTCGGCCCCTACCAATTGGTAAAGGCCCACTGGAAGATTAAATCCGCCAACTCGCTATTCATCTCGGTGATCAACTGGTCCTGAACGTCCAGCAAATTGACCGTCGTCTCAAAGTCGCGGAAGGTACTGAAGGTCTTTTTCTTGGCTTCTTCCTCGGGATTGACATTGTTGAGGTATTCCATCGCCACCGACATGCTGATGCGGTTGAAGGCCACTTCCTCGTCGGTGCTGGGCGCTTCCGAGCTCACCCGGTACTGCGTGATCCGCCCCTTGAACTCGACGTCGGGATCGGTATCCACCTCGTTGAGCGGCGATTCGGTACGGATGCGAAGTTGGAGGTTGTTGGTAAAGTCCTGTCTCATGGTAGCCTCTACATTGTCGGCCTCGTTTTCGATAAAATTGACGTAAAAGGACTTGACCCCCGGTGGGATACTGATGCCGCGGAAGGAGTACTTACAGCCGGTCCCCAGACAGAGGAAAAGAATCGGTAGGAGGTATTTCATGATGGGAAGCTAATGGTTTTACGAGTAAGGAGCCCTCCGGGGCGTCTAAAGTTTGTAGTTCTTAATTTTTCGGTACAGCGTTCGTTCGGAAATGCCCAATTCCTGGGCGGCATCCTTGCGCCGGTCCTTGTGCTTTTTCAGCGCCTTTTGGATCATGCTCTTTTCCATCTCCTCCAGCGAGAGGTTTTCCTCGACTACCTCCATATTGTGATAAGGCTCCTCGTTGGGCTGGATGATGATGGGGCCGTGGTGGCCATTCCCCGGTGCGGCGGCCAAATCCTGGGCTTCTTCCGGCTCGTAAAAATTGTCTTCAAAGTAGCGGTGCTCCTGGGGCGCCGGCGCCTTGATCTTGGGCGGTTCCAGCTGTGGAAAACGGCCTACCTCGGGCATGTCGAGGTTGTTGGTCTTGACCAGCTCAAATACCAAACTCTTCAGATCGTTGAGATCGTTTTTCATCTCAAACAAGAGCTTGTAGAGAATTTCGCGCTCCTGAAGGTCCTCGGGTTGGCTTTGCTCGCTGCGGATGGAGGGCAGGTTGCGGCGTTGGAGCTGGGGTAAAATACCCAGCAGTTCCTGTGGCCCGATCAATTTTTCCTCCGCCAGTACCGAGAGTTGCTCGACGGCATTTTTGAGCTCCCGAATATTGCCCGGCCAGGTGTAAGCCTCGAAAAGCTGCCGTGCGCTCTGTTCCAGTTGGATGGGAGAGGTCCGATACTTATCGGCGAAATCCACCGCAAATTTTCGGAGCAAGAGGTAGATGTCTTCCCGCCGCTCCTTGAGGGCCGGCACCCGGATGGGAACCGTATTGAGTCGGTAGTAGAGGTCCTCGCGAAACTTTCCCTTTTTGATCCGCTCCTGCAGATCGACATTGGTGGCCGCCACGACCCGAACGTCCGTCCTAAGTACCTTGGAGGAGCCCACGCGTAGGTATTCTCCCGACTCGAGTACCCGCAGGAGGAAGGCCTGGGTATCGAGCGGCATCTCTCCGATTTCGTCCAAAAAGATGGTGCCGCCGTCGACCGTCTCGAAATAGCCTTTGCGGTCGGAGGTGGCTCCGGTAAAGGCGCCACGATCGTGCCCGAACAATTCGGAATTGATGGTTCCCTGGGGGATGGCCCCACAGTTGACCGGAATGATATCGTTGTGTTTGCGGGCGCTGAGTTTGTGAATGATTTTGGAAAAGACGTCTTTACCTACCCCGCTCTCTCCCCGGATCAAAACCGTCAGGTCGGTATTGGCGACCCGAACGGCCGTGTTGAGGGCGTGGTCCAGGGCGGGGGAGTTGCCGATAATGCCAAAACGTTGTTTTATGGCTTGCAGGTTGCTCATAGATTGAATTAGAAGGACCACCTAGGCCAACTCACCGAGTAGGGTGGCACTGGTAGCATCCATTACCATCACTTCGGTGTAGTCGCCAGCCTGGAGGCCCTCGCGTTTGGGAAAGACGATCATCTTATTTTGCGAATTCCGTCCCCGGAAGTGTTGTTTCGACTTTTTGGAGTCCCCCTCGATCAATACCCGGAAAGTCTTGCCGATGTCGGCTTGGTTGCGCCGTCGACTGATCTGGTTTTGTAAATGCACCACTTCTTGGAGACGCCGTTTTTTGACCGCCAGCGGGACGTCGTCCTCGTACTTGCGGGCTGCCAAAGTACCGGGGCGCTCGGAATAGAAAAACATATAGGACATGCTGTATTGCACAAAGTCCATCATCGACAGGGTCTCCTGGTGCTCCTCTTCGGTTTCGGTACAAAAACCCGTAATGACGTCCGAGCTGATGGCACAATCCGGGATGATGCGATAAATGGCGCGGACGCGGTCCATGTACCACTCTCGATCGTAGGTCCGGTTCATCAGACGGAGTACCCGGCTGTTGCCCGACTGGACGGGCAGGTGGATGTAATTGCAGATGTTGTCGTAGCGCGCCATGGTGTACAGCACCTCGTCGGTGATATCCTTGGGGTGGGAGGTGGAAAATCGGATTCGCAGATCGGGATGGATCAGGGCCACCATCTCCAGCAATTGCGCAAAGTTGACCAGCTCGTTGCTCTCGGGGTTGGTCCAGCGGTAGGAATCTACGTTTTGCCCCAGGAGGGTAACCTCGCGATAGCCCCGGGCGTAGAGGTCGCTGGCTTCGGCGACGATGGAAAAGGCATTGCGGCTCCGCTCGCGGCCCCGGGTAAAGGGCACCACACAGAAGGAGCACATGTTGTCGCAGCCCCGCATGATGGAGATAAAAGCGGTGACCCCATTGGAGTCGAGCCGTAGCGGGCTGATGTCGGCGTAGGTTTCTTCGCGGGACAGCAGCACGTTGATCCCGCGGTCGCCATCGCTGGCGGTCTGGACCAAATTGGGCAGGTCGCGGTAGGCATCCGGGCCCACCACCAGGTCCACCAAGCGCTCTTGTTCGAGGAATTTGGCCTTCAGCCGCTCCGCCATACAGCCCAAGACACCGTTCAGGGTACCGAACAGGTATTGATCAGGATGAGGTCGGACTCCTCCATGTTGCGCGTGGCGCTAAAACCAATCTCGCCGAGGATGGAGGCGACGATTTCGCTGTCGCTAAAGTTCATCTGGCAGCCGTAACTTTCGATGTAAAAGCGCTTGCCCGTATCCGTATCGGACGGGGCCTTGGTCGTTTCCACCGTAGGGGAAAACACCGCCCCCTGTTTGCTCTCGTCGATCTGCTTTGCCTTGTCCAGTGTAGAATGCTGTGCCATAACGGGTGCTGTAGTATTTGTTAAGTGAGCCAGGCCCCTCGGGACTCGGCGACTAGCGAAGTAAAAAGAAAACGCAGCGGATTGTTCGCTCCGGCCGCAAAGATAAGGATTTTTTTTAGACGAGGTGACAGAATGGC
>CALCCH010000593.1 GCA_937899855.1 uncultured Saprospirales bacterium
GCCGCGATACTGTACAGATAAAATTTAACAAGATTGGCTTGGCTAGGGATTTCCCTACTGCCTGGATGGCGTACATGGACGCGGACGCTATAATTGAAGACTATCATCTGGTTGATAACACGGAAAGCTGGGTCATCATTGATGCAGTCAATGCTGATAGTACTTTGATCGAAGGTCGTTTTCAGGCTTCCTTTGTCACTACCATCGAGGAACTGATTACCGGAGAGTGGGAACGTTGGGACGACCCCAATCGCCCGGATACCCTTCATTTTCGCTATGGCCGTATTGAAGCCGAGATTGTTTGCTTTTAGTCCTTAAAATCTACCCGTATTAAAAACCTTGATACCCATGATTGATGGGGGATTCCACCAAATCAAAAACTACCAGTGATGAATTAGCCTGCTTAACCCACTAGGCCGTTTTCCGATTTTTAGATCGGCTAGGGACTCCTTTCGGTAAGTCACTGGCCCGGGATATTACGGCCACTAAGTATGATTTTTTAACCATTTAATCATAAATCATGAATACCAAACTGTATCAGTACCTCTTATCCGCGGTTCTGTTGGGGACCTGCTTCTTTTTCGTTCCCAGAGGGCTAGGGGCCCAGGGCGATAGCCTATTATTTGGCCCCAGTACACGGGAGCAACTGGGTCTTAACCCGGTCCAATCCCGGCAGCTGGATCGGATGTTGACCAATCCCATTTACCTGGACCACTACTGGGTAAGGGTGGCCGATTTTACCCAGATCCAACGCGATGGTTCCCTCTGGATCAATCTCCCCGATCGGGAGGGTGCCGAACAATTTGTTCCGCGCCGGATCGAATACCGGGGGCCGGGGGAGTTTTATTATTACGGCGAATTGATTCCCTGTGACGAACGGATGGCTTATATCCAATTGATCGCCAGTGACGGGGCGATCTTTGGCCAGCTCAATTTTGAGGAGGCCATTTACGATCTCCAGGATTTGGGCCGGGGGCAAAACGTCCTGTTTAAAATCGACCCCGCCATCTATACCGAGCACGAATGCGCTACCGAAAGTGGTAGTATACCTTCCGCCCTTTATCGGCTCCCCTCGACCGTTCTGCCCCGCGGCAACGGACCTCTTGTGAGGTAAGGGTTTTGGTGCTCCATACCGCGGCGGCGGCCGAAATTTGTAATCCCCGTAACCAGGCCCAGTTGTTTCTCCGCCAAAGCAACGAAATCGTTTTTAACAGCGAGGCGGAGGTCCGTTTTGAGCTGGCGGGGGTGGAGGAATTAGTTGGCTTTGAGGAGTTTCTGAACATTGTAGATACTAGAAATGAATTGCGGGTTAACCTCAATGCACAAATACTCCGCGACTCCTTCCGAGCCGATCTAGTTGTTCTCCTGACCGATGGCAATTGGACAAGAGGAGGTACTGCTTTTTGTATTGGCTATCTCGACGAATGGGGAAGGTTAGATTTTGGCTACGCCGTCGTCGAAGCCGATGCCGGAGGGGGGGCGTTTTACCTTTGCCCACGAGCTGGCCCACGACTTTGGTTGTAAACACGACGAAGACGATCGCGGCGCTCCCCGCTTTACGGTCGCCGCACAGGGGCACGATTTCCGTACCGGTGTGTGGCCCTTTCGCCAGCAGCGCCTCACCGTGATGCACCGTACCGGAACCACCGACACCCGCATCATGCACTTTTCCAATCCCGCTGTCGAATTCCGCAATCGGGAAACTGGCCTGGATGGCGAAACGGAAAATGCCCAGCAACTCAGCGATGCCGCCTGTCTGATCGCCAGCTACCGCGAGTCCCCCTTTACGATCGACATCGATGGCCCCCACCGGGCCAACAATCAGGATACCTACACCTGGTGTATCGAAACTGACCACTGCGCCGGATTCATCGACTCCATCCAGTGGGAGTACTCCTACGATGCCTTAAATTTTCGCCCCTTACTGGCGGGCCTCTGCGTGACGAACCGCATGCCGCTGGTGGAAAACCTCTACTTTAGGGTCACCGTCCACTGTTCCGATGGGCAAAGCGCTACGACCTTCCACACTACCCTCAACCGCAACGGGATCCCCCCCTGCGAAGAGTCGGCACCGGAGGGGCCCAGCCTACAGACCGAAGTTCCCGCAACCCGGCGCCTAAGCGCCGAAGCAAGTGCTCCCTTCCAGCTTTTCCCCAATCCGGCCGCGGCGCAAGTCCACCTGGCCTTCGAGCTGGCGCAGCCGAGTGAGGTGGAGATCATCCTGGTGGACATCGGCGGGCGGCGGCGGGTATGGCGGCGGGCGACGTACCCGGCGGGTCACCAAAGCGAAGTACTGAATCTAAGCGACTGGCCCAGTGGCTACTACATCGTGGAATGGCGAGTGGGCGAACGGCGGGAACGACAAGCCCTGGTCAAACGCTAGACCGGCGATTGGCTTTTCCATAAGCCAGCTCAGGGGCAAGTGCGGCCAGCCAGTCGACTTGCCTTTTGGGCGTATAGTAGTGGTCTGCTATTTTGTAAATTTATTGTTAGTAGCCCCGCCAAGACTCGAACTTGGATCTAGAGTTTAGGAAACTCCTATTCTTCCCTTGAACTACGGGGCCGTACACCGCAAGCCCCCCAAAGATAAAAAACCGTCTCCATTATCCCCTTTCCCATCCACAAATTTTAAGCCCCCTTCCCGTTGACAATACCGCCCACCCGCTCAACAGAAAAAACGACAC
>CALCCH010000594.1 GCA_937899855.1 uncultured Saprospirales bacterium
GAGCGCTGATTTATGATCCAAATAATGTAACCGCCCCTCCCCCACCCTTCTTACGATTTTTTAACCCTAAGCTATTTTTATACTATGAAGTTTATTCTTCCTACCCTATTCGTGCTGTGTAGCTTCACCAGCGCACTGGCACAGAACCTTTATTTCCCCCCTACTACCAACAACTTTTGGGCGCGTACCAGTCCCATGAGTTTGGGTTGGTGCGTCGGTGAAATTTCCGATTTGTACGACTTCCTCGACTCTACCGATACCAAGGCCTTTATCGTCCTCAAGGATGGCAGGATGGTACTCGAAAAGTACTTTGACGGCTTTACCCGCAACGACACCTGGTACTGGGCCTCGGCCGGCAAATGCCTGACCTCGGTGGCCATGGGCGTGGCCCAACAAAAGGGCTTTCTTTCCATCGAGGATCGCAGCTCGGACTACCTCGGACAGGGCTGGACTTCGGCTCCACTCTTCCGCGAAAACCGGATCAAGGTCCGCAATCAGATCAGTATGAACACCGGCCTCAACGAAGACTCGACCGATTGTACCCTGCCCCCCTGTCTGACCTACCGCGCCCCGGCCGGTACGCGCTGGGCTTACCACAACGCCCCCTACACCCTGAGTATCAGCGTGATCGAAGCCGCCACCGGCGACCCCATCAACGACTTTGTGGCCGGTGAAATCCACGGCCCCACCGGCATGGACGGCGAATACCGCAACGTCAACTTCAATCGGGTGTACTACAGCACCCCGCGCAGTATGGCCCGCTTTGGCCTGCTGATCCAAAACGATGGGTACTGGGATACGAACCCGATCCTGAGCGACACGGCCTACTTCAACGCCATGCTCCGCAGCTCTTCCAACGAGAACCTGTCTTACGGTTACCTCTGGTGGCTCAACGGTTACGCCTCGCACCGCCTGCCACAAATTCCCTTCCTCATCGACGGGCCGCTCCTGCCGGATGCCCCGAGCAGTACGGTGGCGGCACTGGGTAAAAACGGACAGATTTTGAACGTGGTCAAAGACCAGGGCCTGGTGCTGCTGCGGATGGGAGCCAACCCGGACCTCAATACGCAACTGCCGGTGGCGACCGAGTACAACAATGAAATTTGGAAACGCATGAATGACATCATCTGCCCCACGGGCAATGTACAGGGAGCGGTGGGCAACTACCAGCTCACTACGACAGGCGGTACGGATGGCGCCCTGGTGGCGCAACCCAATCCGGTGGTCGACGAGGTGCGGCTGACGGGTGCGTTGGTACAAGCCGAGCGGTACGAAGTGGAATTGTGGAATGTTCAGGGCAGCTTGCTGCAGAGTTGGACCAATCGGGATCGGCTCGACTTGAGTGCCTGGAGTCCGGGCGTTTACTACCTGCGGGTCCGGTCGGGGGCGGACCGGGCTTTCCTCCGTTTGGTTAAGCCGTAGCGGGAACGGCTTCGACGGCCAGGGCGGGTAGGCTAAAGAAGAAGCGGCTGCCCTGGCCGATTTCCGATTCCACCCAGATGTTGCCCTCGTACTGTTCGATCAGCTTCTTGCAGATGGCCAGGCCGATGCCGGTGCCTTCGTAGCGCTGCTTGCCGTGGAGGCGTTGGAAGGCTTCGAAGATTTTCTCCTTGAAGCTCATGTCCAGACCGATGCCATTGTCGTGGACGCCAAAGACGTACTGGCCATCCTTGCGGCGACAGTCGATGAGGACGGTTGGTTTTTCGTTGTCGTTGTATTTGAGGGCATTGCTCACCAGGTTTTGAAAAATCTGGCGGAGGTGGTTGGGATCGGCCATCACCGGGGGCAGGTCCTCGACGATGATGGTGGCTCCCTTATCCGTAATTTGTTGGTGGAGGTTTTGCTGGAGCTCCTTCACCAGGGCCTGGGTATCCACCCATTCTACGGCGATCAGTTCTTTGGTGGCCATTAGGCCGGAATAATTGAGCACCTCGCTCAACATGTTGTGCATCCGCCCGATGCCGTCGGTAATAAAACCCAAAAACTGTTGGCCATCTTCATCCAGTTGTTGGCGGTAGCGCCGACGGATCAGCCCGGCGTAGGAGCCGATGGTCCGGAGGGGCTCCTTTAGATCGTGGGCCGCCATGTAGGCAAAGCCCCGCAACTCTTCATTGGATTTTTCGAGCTGTTCAAAAGCCTGGCGCGTGGCCTCCCCTTCGCTGCGCAGTTGCCGGTTGTGGGACAGTTGGAATTGGTAGGCGGCTTCCACTTCCCGCAGTTGTCGTTGGCTTTGCGAGGCCATGGTAAAGAGGTGGCGGCGTCTTTTTTGTTCCCGGAAGAAGGCCAGGGTCAGCAGACCGATTAGGATTAGTAGGAGTAGGATTCCACTGCGGAACAAGGGCGTGCTGGAGGCGTTGAAATCATTTTTCAGGTAGAGGCTACCGATTTTGGCGAGTAGGAGTTGCTCCATTTGAGGGTCCGCTTGTTGGCGGACGTTGGCCAGGGCCAGTTCGTACTGTTGGAGGGCCAGTTGGTTCTCTTGGTGCTGGGCGTAGCGGTCCCCTAGCTGGAGCAGTAGGGCATTTTTTTCTTCTTGATCGTGGCTGGCCTCGTAGGGGTCACGCAGGAGTGGAATGCTATGGTGCGGCTTGGCGGCGAGCGGCAGTTGGGGGAGTAGAAGTAGGCAGCAGACCAGGAGCAAAAAAACTGAATCGGTAATTCGCATAGTTGCTTTTGTTAGTTCGATGAGCCCTACGGAGGAAATAGTCCCTCGGGTTTGGGTTAGCAATAATCATTGTTGGGGAGTTTTGAGCTGTCCGAAGTCGTTCGTTGGACCGCCTCGGATTGGAAATTAATCGAATTATTTTGGGGCTGTTCGTTGGTAGTGAACCAATGCTAATTATTTATACCTTATGCAATCAGCATGCCACAAAAGGATTTTTTTTGCAAAAAGAACCCCGCCAGCTGTTTGGGCCACTATCTGTGACGGGCAATCGTGGCGGATTGGGTTGTTGATGTGATGCAATGACGGAGCTTTGAGCGGAGGGGTGTAACGCAATGGTGGAGGGCGTTGGGAGATAAAAAAGTGGCGCTGAACGGGATCGTCCAGCGCCAGCGATGAAAAACCATATAAAAGATCGGATTACTTCGAGTTTGGGGCGACGTTATTCTTTATTCGGCGTCGCGGCATTCTTCTTTGGCGGCTTGGAGGGCCTCGCGATCCACTACCGTCACCGTCGTTCCATCCTCCAGTTCTATGGTGAGGGGGAACACCAGCTCGGGGCGTTCGGTGGCATCGGGATTATCGGCTTTCCACTCGCGGACGGCGGCGCGCAATTCGCTGCGGTCCGCTACCGACACGGTGGTAGCATCGGAAAACTGGATACTCAGGGGAAAGACCAACTGAAAGCAGGAGCATTCGCGGTTGCCCCGGTGGCGGCGACGGCGGGGGCGATCGCCGCATTCGGCGCGGAGTTCGCGCAATGCTTCTTGGGTGTCCAGGCTGATGACTTCCCCTTCCGCCGAGATCAATTCGATGGGAAAGACCAGTTCGGGGCGGTTGTCGGGGTCGCGCGGGTTGTTGGCGCGCCAGTCCCGAAAGAACTCCCGGGCGGCTTCTACGGAGGCGATTTCGGCGGAGCTGCCATCGGGCAGGGTGAGGGTGAGGGGGAATACCAGTTCGTAGCATCCTTCCGCACCGGCACTGGCGCTCTCGGCGACGGTCACGAGGGCTTGGTCGACGTAGGCTTGGACCTCGACATCGTCGGAGTCGGTATCTTCTGCTTTGTTACAGGCGGTGAGAAAGGTGAGGGACAGGAGGGCAAACACCAAGGAATATTGAGCTGCTGATTTCAACATAAGGTCTTCTTTTTGATTTTGAAAATGAAATTCGGGGAATTGATCAATTCATTTACTCCCTTGGTGCGGGGCGGCGGGTAAAGGTTGCCCGGGGTTTTACTTTTTTTAATTTTTGGGCTTTTTCTCATTCTTTTTTGGATGCAGGTGCATTTTTTTCAAAAAATTTTTCCTTTAATTTTCGGGGCTTGTAGCCGGTTTTGGGCCATTTTTTTAATTTTGATTTATGGAATTTTCAGTGCAAAAGCGTCTATGTAGGGTCAATCTCCTGATTCTAGGTGATGGAGAAGACTCGAATTTTTCCACGACCAGGATCAGGTACCTGGGTCTGGGTAGCGGAGCTGTGCTTGGCCACGGTGGCCGCAAAGGGGTGTGCCGTCCTAAAAAAAGTTGACTCTTGTTATTAAATAATAT
>CALCCH010000595.1 GCA_937899855.1 uncultured Saprospirales bacterium
CCCCCCCCCCCCCCCTCCGGCGCCCGACTCGTCCGCGCCGGCTCCATCGCCCCCACCCGCTGAGGTCTCCCCCCCTCCAGCAGTAGCGGAGCCACCCCCTCCCGCCCCCCCGTCCAAACTGCTGCGCAAGGGACTGAACAGTAAGTACAGCACCCCCAGCTTATCGATGCGTAATTTGGTCGATCAGGCCAATGAGGAAGCGGACGCCGCCCGAGTCGAACGCCCACCACTGACCCTAGCGGAGGTGGAAAAGCTGTGGAAACAGTACGCGGCGAGTACCACCTCGCCCACGCTGCGCAACAATATGGATGGCGCAAAAATCAAAGTGGAAGGCGAACACATCGTGGTACTCGTTCCCTCGGTACTGGGCAAGCGCTTACTGATGGAGGAGTCGGCCTTCGTAGATTTTCTACGTACGGAATTGCGGCGACCCGCGCTTACGCTCAAAGCCGAGGTGGATCCCAGCCAAGTAGTTGCCGAGAAGGCCGCTGCTCCCAAACGCAGCCAAACGCCATCCGAAATTTACGACAACATGAAAAAGGTCAATCCCTTGGTAGAAGAAATGCGTCAGCGTTTTGACCTCAAGCCGGATGCCGACTAAGTACCGCTTGGGCTAAGGTGCTCATCGTCAGTGAGGTAGTCTACTTTGCCTTTTCCCAGACAGTTGCCCCCGATTCACTTTTGGGCCCAACAACAAAGAAAATCAAAAAATGTTAAATTAGGGTCGCAACTACGGGGCTAGCACGTCCTCCGACCACATCAGAAAATCAAAAACGAGATTATGACCGACCAATGCTTCTGGTATCTGGAAAACGTCGATCTGAAAATGATGATGAGTCCGCAGAAGATGATGGAGGCGCAGGAAAAGCTTTTGCACCGACATTTTAAGAAGGGAGAAAACATTTATTTGCCGCAAGACCTCGCCGACAAGGTGTACTTTGTACAAACCGGAAGGGTCAAGATTGGCAACTATTCGGATCAAGGAAAAGAAATCACCAAAACCATTTTAGGGGAGGGCGAAATATTTGGCGAGCTGGGTCTGATCGGGACGGAAAAACACCGAGATTTTGCCGTCGCCCTCGAAGACGTCACCCTCTGTATCATGACGGTGGAGGAGATGAAGGCCATGATGAAACAGTACAGCGGACTGAGTTTGTTTTTTATGAAAATGATGGGCGCCCGCGTCCTAGAGATGGAGCAGCGTTTGGAGTCGATGGTCTTTAAGGACTCCCGTACCCGCATCATTGAATACCTCCTGTATTTGGTGGAGAAAAAGGGACAACGCGTGGGCTACGAAATGCTGGTTCGCCGTTTTTTGACCCACCAAGAAATTGCCAACCTCACCGCGACTTCGCGCCAGACGGTCACCACCGTACTCAACGATTTGCGCAGTCGCAACATCATTACTTTCAACCGTCGCCGCCTGCTGGTTCGCGATCTCGAACAGCTGACCAACGAGATTAATAAGACCGTCTGAGCTTACGATTTATCGGACTCCCGCGGGGGCGTCTTCACCGTGTGGAGGCGCGCCCGAATCGGTTCTGAGCATGATCCTTTCGCAATACTTTCGGATACAATTGTTATGATTTCGTGATACAATTCCTACGGGCTACGGCTAATTTTGTTGTTGTAACACTTAATCTTAAAATTACAAATCCAATCAAGTCATGGGAACCGCTAATAATGCTTTTTTCTCCAGTTTCAATCCCCTCTCGATCTTTGAAAAGGGGACTT
Source organism: uncultured Saprospirales bacterium (assembly GCA_937899855.1). GTDB lineage: Bacteria > Bacteroidota > Bacteroidia > Chitinophagales > Saprospiraceae > CALLVY01. Next base: position 1,735 of record CALCCH010000595.1, read on the forward strand.
TTTCCACCGTACAGCATTTTCGCAAGGGCGATTACATCTTCCAGCTCAACGAGAGCATCGACTACCTGTACTACATCCAGCAAGGGCGGGTAAAGATCATCAACTACTCGGAGCAGGGCAAAGAACTGACCCGCGCCATTTACCATGCCGAGGAGTGCTTTGGCGAACTGGGTCTGGTGGGGGTCGAACGCCACCGGGGTTTTGCCGTGGCCATGGAGGACACGACTCTGCAAGTGGCGAGCATCGGTGCGATGAAGCAAAAGATGCGCGAAAACCCGGGATTGCAGTGGTTTATCCTCCAAACGATTGGTGCCCGAGTGGTCGAAATGGAACGCCGGCTGGAGTCGCTGACCTTCCGCAGTTCTCGCAGTCGCATCATCGAATACCTGCTGCACCTGGTCGACAAACGCGGACAGCGGGTGGGCTACGAAATGCTCGTCCGGGGTTTTCTCACCCACCAGGACATCGCCAACATGACCGCTACTTCGCGGCAGACCGTGACGACCATCCTCAATGATTAGCGCAGTCGCAATCTCCTGACCTTTGATCGCCGCCGCTTGCTGATCCGGGATGTAGACAAGCTGCGGACTGAAGTATAGGGGGCATAAAAATGGCTCCCCCACAGATTCGCCGCCCCTTTTCCTTTGGATACTGGGGGAGCCTCCGTAATTTTGCACCGCAACCAAAGTCATTTGCCGGTGTATCAATTCCTACTCAAACCACTGCTTTTTCGTTTGCCCGCCGAACGGGCCCACTACCTGACCGTTAGCCTGCTCAAATTTGTACTCGCTCTGCCCGTGGTGGGGGCCCTCTTTCGTCGCTACTACCAGTTGGAAGATCCCCGTTTGGAACGCGAGGTATTTGGCCTGCGCTTTCCCAATCCCGTCGGTCTGGCGGCTGGTTTTGACAAGGATGGAAAATCCTTCGAAGCCATGTCGAGTCTGGGTTTTGGTTTTATCGAGTTGGGAACGGTGACGCCCAAAGGACAGGCGGGCAATCCACAGCCCCGACTGTTTCGCCTACCCCAGGACGAAGGGCTTATCAACCGGATGGGCTTCAATAACGAGGGGGTGATGGCGCTGGTCGAACGGCTCAAAAAGGCCCCCCAAAGCAAGGTCATCATCGGCGGTAACATCGGCAAAAATAAGGTGACGCCCAACGAGACGGCCAGCGAGGACTACCGCATTTGCTTTGAAGCGCTGTTTCCTTACGTCGACTATTTTGTGGTCAACGTCAGTTCTCCCAATACGCCCAACCTGCGCGCCCTACAGGACAAAGCGCCCCTGACCGCCCTGCTGTCCCTGCTCCAAGGGCTCAACCGTGCCAAGGATCATCCCAAACCCATTTTACTCAAAATTGCGCCCGATCTGACTTGGGAGCAGTTGGACGATATCCTGGACATTGTACGGGCTACGGAAATCGATGGGGTCATTGCGACCAATACGACCATCAGTCGGGCCGGCTTGGCTACTGCCGATACCCAGGTGGCGGCGATGGGGGCGGGCGGATTGAGCGGTCGGCCGGTACGCGAGCGGTCTACGGAGGTGATTCGCTACCTGTCGGAAAAATCGGGGGGGCAGTTGAAGATCATCGGGGTAGGGGGGATTTGCAGTGCGGAAGACGCCCTGGAAAAGCTGGCGGCGGGAGCCTGTCTGGTGCAGGTGTACTCGGGCATGGTTTACGCGGGGCCCACCCTTATCAAGTCGATCAATCGCGCAATCCTGGCCAGCAGCTAAGACCAGCGTCACGGCCCTTTACATTACGGAAAAAACTGTTGGCATCCTTTTTGACCTTCTAGTAATGCCGGACATTATGATGGCTTGGCATCCTCCCTTTCCCCCGCCGGTTGATCCGGTTCTCCCCTTCATTGTGATTAGACTTTAGTGTTTCCCCCCCATTACAGATACAGCCCCTCTTTTCACATTTTTTCTATCGTACCAACAACCTAACTGTGATTACGAACAACAACACTGTCGTTTACAAAGATTTGCGATTCTGGCTCGTGCTGGTCGCCCTGGTGGTACTGGCCGTCCTGACCTTGCAGACGAATTACACGATCTGAGTGAGGGAACAAAAAACGAAAACTGCGGACGAAGATTTTATTTACATAACCAACCAAAAGTCCTGGACTACCGTGCCGGTGGATGGCCACTATCCCAAAACCGAAAACGGCGATCTACCCTGGGGTAGCCGGGCGTGATGCAACAACATAACATTGATGGAAGAACTTGGGTGCCTTCGGGCCCCAAGTTTTAATCGTTTGGGCACTAGCCAAGGGCCGAGCGTCCTTTTAGGCGATGATCTTGAGGCTGATGTCCATGCTCTGGGCCGAGTGCGTCAGGGCACCGACGGAGATGAATTCGACCCCGGTCATGGCCACCTTGCGGATGGTGTGGATGGTGATGCCGCCCGAAGCTTCCGACTCGAAGCGACCGTCGATGGTGAGGACGGCTTCGCGGAGTAGGGGCACTTCGAAATTGTCGAGCATGATGCGATCGACCTGGCCGTGATCCAACACGGCGTCCAGCTCATTGAGGTTCCGTACTTCTACAGTAATGGGCAAATCCAATTGTTTTTCCACCTTATAAGTATTGACCCTTTCGATCGCTTCGCGGATCCCACCGCAGGCATCGACGTGGTTGTCTTTGATCATAAACCGGTCGTACAAACCGTAGCGGTAATTGGTACAGCCGCCCAGGCGGACCGCCCATTTTTCCAGAAAGCGGATAAGGGGGGTGGTTTTGCGGGTATCGAGTACTTTGACGGGCAGGTCTTCGACCTCGAAGGCAAAGCGGTTGCTCAGGGTGGCGATGCCGCTCATGCGCTGCATGGTGTTGAGGACGAGGCGTTCGGCTCGGAGTAGGGCCCGGGCATTACAATCGACTTCGAAGACGATATCGCCGAAATCGACGGCACGGCCGTCCTCGATAAAGACCTGGAGCTGGGCCTCGGGATCGCCCCGTATGATGCTTTGCTGGGCCAGCTCGACACCCGCCACTACGCCGGCATCTTTGATGAGGAGCTTGGCACGGTGGCGTGCCGTGGAGGGAATACAGGCCAGCGAGGTGTGGTCGCCATCGCGAACGTCTTCGGCGAGGGCCCGGTCGATAAATTCCGTAATCATCGTCTCGGAGAGGGGCGGAGTATCAGTCATTGGCAATGGATTGGATCGTTTTTTGGCGCAAAAGATGAAGCATATTCTAATCACATGCAAATTTTTGACCAATTATGTAACGATTGCTCCAAAAGGCGCTTTCGCATCGGTAGGGGCGTCTTTCTACGCCAGTACGTGGCCCTGCCGTATTCGGGGGGAGGCTAGAACATGACCCCGATCCGCAGGGTGATGCCGCTGAGGTTGCCCTTGGAATCTTCGGGCTCTTCGCTGATGACGGCCCCGCTGCTTTCGTCATAGACAAACTTGCGGGCGTTTTTATCCTTGGTCACGTCGATGAAGGAGTTTTGGAAACTCAGGCCCGCCACGAGGGAAGTATTTTCGCCGATGCTGTATTCGACGCCTCCTCCGAGGCCCCAGGAGAGGGTGATAAAGTTGACGTCCTTTTTGATGTCGAGGTCTTCGACGGCTTCCTCGTTGGGGCGCTCAATGTCGCCCTTGGCTTGGGTGAGGATGCCCAGGGTAAAGATGGGCAATTCGGCAAAAAAGCGGAGGTAGCCAAATTCTTGGGTCCGCATCTTAAAGCCAATGGGAATTTCGATGTACTGGAGGCTGTATTTGAGGTTGACATCAGCGGGGAGCTGGTGGTATTCTTCTACGTTGTTGAGTTCCGAATTGCCCCAGAAATCGCCCCCCTGGGTGTGTCGCAGGGTACCGCCCGCATTGAAGGCAAAGCCCAGGCCGAAGGTGAGGGCGTACTGGTCCTGGAAGTAGTTTTCCCCCATTACCCCCAGTCGCAAACCAAGGTTGGTTCCATTGCCGTTGATTTGGTTGTCGTTGGTATTGAACCAGTTGAAACTCGGGCTGACTTGGAATCCGAAGCGGAAACCATCTTGTGCGCCTGCGGTACCGACCCAGAGGCTGAAAAACAGGACGGCTGCAACAATTTTTTTCATTCGAAACAAGTTTTTGGTTTGTTAATTTTCCTTCCTTCGGGTAAACGTAGGAGCACCGGGAAATATTGACCCCGAGAAAATTATAAATTTGCGAATATTTGCAGTATTCTGCTGTGGCAGCCCTCGCGACGGGGAGTCCACTGCTTTCGATCAATCGTAAAAATCTATGCCAAACTTCTTTTACTTCGGCGCTGGTGGCCTGCTGCTTGCGTTCTTGTTGACCGCCTGTGGTAGCGACAAAGGTAAAAATATTCCAGATGTTTCTTCAATCGAGTTGAACCTGAATGTCCAACGGTTCGAAAAAGACCTTTTTGCTCGGGACACCAGTGATCTACCCGCCCTGATGGCGACCATGGACAGCCTCTATCCCGATTTTTTTGCGCCCGTTTTTTTGGGTAAAATTCTTCCGCCACTCCAGGACCCTCAAGTCCTCGACCTCTTTGTAAAGAGTGAAGGCCTGCGCCGCTTGTCCGATACTTGCCAGATCGTTTTTGGTGATTTTGAATCTTACCGCCACGAATTGGAAACGGCCTTTCGGTACTATCGGCACTACTTTCCCGAGCGGTCCGTACCCCGGGTCATCACCTACGTCTCCGAATACACCCTCGGCAACTTTACGCTCGAAGCGGACCTGCTGGGTATTGGCCTCGACTTTTTTCTCGGCCCCAACTACCCCCACTACAACCTCACCTTTTTCCCCAAGTACATCCAACGCAGCATGACCAAGGAGCACCTGGTGTCCAAAACCATGCAAACCGTCGTCAAAAATATGGTGGGAGAGCCCGAGGGCGACCGCCTGCTTGACATCATGATCAACAACGGCAAGAGCTTGTACCTGCTCGACCAATTGTTGCCCTACACCCCCGATAGCATCAAATTGGAGTACAGCGCCGCGCAGGTCCAGTGGTGTGATGAAAACGAACAGCAAATTTGGGCCCATTTCCTAAAGGAGGAATTGCTCTACGCCACCCGGCTGCGCGATATCCGCAAGCTGGTCGACTACAGCCCCAGTTCTCCCGGAATGCCTCCCGAGGCACCGGGTCGTACCGCCAATTGGCTGGGCTGGCAGATCGTACGGAGCTACATGGACCGCCACCCCGACGCCAGCTTGGAGGATCTGCTGGCCCTGGACGATGCCCAACAACTGCTGGAACGCTCCAAATACAAACCCCGCTTGCGTTGAAGGAGGACGGGGGGCCTACGGTGGACCCAGCAATTGGTGGCGAGGGGTGAAAATGAGTCCCTTTTTTGTTAAATTTGTACAAGCGTGGAGCCGTTAGGAGCCACCGTATCGAACGATCAAATAAAACATTATGGTAACAAGAGCAATACCCCTGGTAGATCTGTCGGCCTTCGTCAATGGCGATGCCGAACAGCGCCAGGCATTTATCAACCAATTGGGCCAAGCCTTTCACGAGATCGGTTTTGTAGGGGTGATCAACCACGGGATTCCCAAATCCTTGATTGACGAATTCTACCAAGAGTCGAAAGCTTTTTTTCGCTTACCGGTAGACTTGAAGCGCCAATACGAAATTGAAGGCCTGGCGGGACAGCGGGGCTACACGTCCTTTGGAAAAGAGCACGCCAAGCAAAGCCAGGTGGCGGACCTGAAGGAGTTTTACCAAATCGGGCAGGTGGTGGCGGATGGCGATCCCATCAAATCGGAATACCCCGACAACGTGATGGTGAACGAAACGCCCCGTTTTACCCAATCGGGCGACGAGTTGTACGCCCAGTTTCACGAGGCTGGGGCGCACCTGCTCCGGGCCATTGCCCTGTATCTGGGTTTGGAGGAAAACTATTTTGAAAGTCGCATCCACAATGGCAACAGTATTCTCCGAGCTATTCATTATCCTCCCATTACCACCGAGCCCGCCTCCGCCATTCGCGCCGAACAGCACGAAGACATCAACCTCATCACCCTCTTGGTGGGGGCTTCCGCCGGAGGGCTACAATTGCTCAACATGGAAGGGGAATGGATGGAAATCATGCCCGAAGAGGACGAAATTGTGATCAACGTTGGCGATATGCTACAACGATTGACCAACAATTACCTCAAATCCACGCCCCACCGGGTGGTCAATCCCCCCCGCGAGCAGTGGCACCTGCCCCGTTTGTCGATTCCCTTTTTCCTCCACCCCCGCAGTACGATGGACCTGACCTGCTTAGAGAGCTGTGTGACGTCGGACAACGAGCTGGCCTACGCCCCCATCACGGCGGGTGCTTACCTGGACGAGCGCTTACGGGAGATCGGACTGAAAAAATAAGGTGGCCTGGCTTAAACGATGCAGCGCTGGAGGAGTCCAAGACGCGGTGGGGAGCAAAGGCCAGGAATGAAAAAGCGGGAAGCGCTAAAAAAGCGTATTTTTGCAATAGTATTGGTTGGGTATTAGCGCTGCCTTTACCGGTAAGTGAGGCTAGTACCAACCATCAAACAAGCGAGTTGCGCGGCCCCCGGAAACCCCGTTGCTGGCATCAGTAGCGGTCGTGTTTGCGACGTGTCGACGCCCTCGGCAATAAATAATAATATGGAAAAAAAGAATTTGTTATTAGGACTCGGTGGCTACGAAATTATCGTGGTCATGATCGTTATCCTGCTCTTGTTCGGTGGAAAGAAAATCCCCGAGCTGATGCGTGGCCTGGGTAAGGGCATTCGCGAGTTCAACAATGCCAAGTCCACGATCGAGACGGAGCTGAAAGAAGGAATGCGGGAAGCGGACCAGAAGCAGATCCAGGGCGGCAATAAGGAATAAACCGGCCCCTCGCTACGGCGGCCCGGCTCCGATTTCGTCGGGGCCGGGGCCGTTCTGCCCAATGACTACGATTTGACGCTTACATCCGTCACCCTGATCTTAAAAATCAGGATGGAATTGGCTGGTACATAAACGTCCGCCTCCTCTATGGATCGGGGCCCGTAAGCCAGTTTTGACGGAACCAACAGCCAGCCCTCGCCCCCCTTTTTAAAATACGTTAAGCCTTCCTCCCAGCCCGTGATTACCTTACCCTCGCCCAAGGTAAACCGGTAGGGCGCTTCGATTCCCGAGGTGTCAAAAGCATCGCCATTGAGGAGGTAGCCCTCGTACTGTACCTCCACCTCGTCGCCCACCCGGGCCGTCGTCTTTCCCTTTCCCTTCTTAGTGATGGCGTAATACAAACCCGATGCCGTCCGCTTGGCCTTGAGCCGCTTCTCGTCGAGGTAGCCGCGGAGCAAATCCTGGTCGATCGCAAACTGCTCGGCCTGGGCCCGTTCGTAGCGTTCCTTTTCCACGGCTTCCCGCGCCTCCATATAGCGATCGTAAGCGTCGAGGTCCATAATATCGAGCACTTCAATGTCGAATACCAAGGGGGAGTTGGGGGGAACGACCTTACCCGCTCCCCGACGTCCGTAGGCGAGTTGGGCGGGTAGAAAAAGTTGCCCCCGCCCGCCTTTGGTAAAGTGGGGCAGCCCCAGTTCCCAGCCCTGGATCACTTGGCGGCGACCCAGCTGAAAAACCAGGGGTTCTCCGGCCTTGGACCGATCGAAAACCCGACCGTCGAGTAGGCGGCCGACGTAGCGGACTTGGACGTAATCGCCCGCCTGAGGTGGCGGGCCCGAGCCCGCTTCGTCGATACGGTAATACAGTCCTTCCGGTGTGGCTTGTGCTTCAATTTGCTGGTCTTTGAGGTAGCTGGCCAGGGGATCA
>CALCCH010000596.1 GCA_937899855.1 uncultured Saprospirales bacterium
CCCCCCCCCCCCCCCCCCCCCCCCCCCCCCCCCCCCCCCCCCCCCCCCCAACACACCAATAGTGGGGTGCAAAATTATTGGTTTTACGCCCTCGTGGAGGGCGATCGCGGAGTCACCGAATCGGGCTTGCTTTACGAGGTTCCCCGGATCGGACTTGATGCGGCGATGCGCATTGCCTACCGCAACCTGACGACCTACCTCACTCCCAGTTCTAATTATCACGACGCCCGAACGGGTTCCTTGGAGGCGGCGGCTGACCTGTACGGTTATTGCTCCGAGACCTATCTGGCCGTGGCGGCGGCTTGGTTTGCCGTGGGGGTGGGCTACGAAATCCGGGAGGCTGACTTCGTAGCGGAGTTTCCTGATCCCGGTCTGTTAGATTGTGAAATAAGCGAGCTGGCGGTGGAACTCGCGGTTTACAACAATGGCTGCCATGTCCTCTTACCTGTGGGTACCCAGATTCCAGTCCGTTTTCAATTGGATGATGGGCCAATGGTGGAAGAAATTTTTACCCTTCCCACCGAGCTGAAGCCCGGAGAGCGCCTGACTTACACCTTTGCCCAAGCCGCAAACGTGGTGGGCTATGGCGAACACGTACTGGGCCTATGGGTAGATTGGGAAACGGATGCTTTTATGGATAATAATTACACCGAATACCCATTCCTCAACCGACCCGAGCAAGACAGTGACTTTGGCTTGGTGAACCTCCGAACGACGGGTGGGGTTTGTGGAGAAAGTATTTTTCGCTACGTTTTGGCTGGCGCCCAGTACCAGGGCTGTACTACTTTATCGCCTACGCCCATTCCCTTCATCACCTCCTTCAAGGGGCTGGTGACCCGCCAGCAGATCAATGCTTTTGAACAGCTCCCTCCCTTTCTCACCACCGACTTTTATCACGAGTTCCTCTTTTCCGAAAACGGTTTTGGACCGGGAACCATGGCCCTCGATTTTCCCGACGACCCAAATCCCAGCAACGATCTGGGCCACTTTTTTCTGGTGCGGCTTCGCGATTCGGGAGCGGGTTGGGTAGAAGATTTTAGCGCGGAAGGATTGGATTCCACCCACTTTTCCGTGATGCCCCAGCTGGAGACGGATCACCAAATCCTCGACCTCAACGGCAATTACAGCCTGGCCACCACCGGTGGGGACATCCTCAACGACGCGGACGAACTCCTGTTTAGTCCTGCCGATGATCCCACCACCCTGCTCTGGCTCAACGAGGAGTATATCACCCGAATGGATGTTTGTATCGATGTTCGGGGAATGTACAATCCCCACCTCTACGTCCGACTGGCGCAAACCAACAACACGAAGGTCGACTACACGCAATACGGTTTGGCCCCCGAGCTGTCCACCGTGATGGGCGTATTTGTCGACCGTCAGCAGTTGGACATCATCCACAACAAACGTCCCACCAGCGAGGTCGCCTTTGTGGAGCACGAATACGATCTGAGCGATTTTCGTGGGGCCACCCACAATTTCCAGCTCCAGGGCTTGGCCCTTAGCTCCTCCACCGATGCCGATGGCAATATCCTACTCGATGGCGACAATAACCTGATCGATAAGGTCTGGATCGAGGATAAAATCAGGGTCAGTACACGGGATTTGGATCCCTCGGAAGGAGCGCTGGTGGTCCAACCCAATCCCGCCGAGGGGCAATTTACCTTACGGCGTAAAGACGGGAATATCCTCCAATCGGGACAGTTGCAAGTGCTTGATGCGGCGGGTCGTCAGTTGGAGCTCCAAACCCTGCCGCGACTCGGGGAATACCGTTTTGGAGCGCATTTGATTCCCGGCATCTACTTCGTAAAAGTGGTTGCTGCTGGGGAAACGACCGTCCTCAAGGTCGTCAAACAATAGAATCAGTCATCACTTAACAAACTCAGCTTGGCGGTGGCTGTTCTCCACTGCTGAATATGCGTACCTTACCACAGTACTTATTTAAAATCCCACTGTTATGCGACTCACCTTTACCTTTTCTTTCTTATTGTTATTCGTCCTGAGCGGATGGAGCCAATCGAGCACCAACTTCTTCCAGCAAAAAAATGATGACCTCAGCTGGGTAAGTTTGGACAGCGAAAGCCAGCTCTCCGCACAGAATTACTTCCAACAAACCTTTCGGACCTACGGCCTGAGCAGTCCCGACGACGTACGGCTGCAACGCACGGAGCGGGACCAACGGGGTTGGACGCATTACCGCTTTCAGCAATATCACCGGGGCGTACCGGTGGAGGGAAGCGTCTACCTCCTGCACGAACGCGAGGGGCAGGTGGAAAAGGCCAATGGCCAACTGATGCCTTCCTTGGAGGTGGCTACCGAGCCCGGCATCAGCCCCGATCGCGCGGTGGAGCTGGGGCTGGCTTATCACCCGGCGGAGCAGTACAAGTGGGAAGTCTGGGGGGCGGATGCCCTCCTACAACGGGTAAATAATGACCCCGGGGCGACCCACTATCCCGAGGCCGAGCTGGTCATCGTCGATCGAATCTACCCCAAAAGTAGCGGACGGATGGCTCTGGCTTACAAGATGATGGTATATACCCAGGAACCCCTGGCGCGCCACTTGGTGTACATCGACGCCCAGAATGGTACCTTGATTCAATCCTACAATACCCTCCATACCCACGGGGTGGAAGGCATCGCGGAGACGCGCTACCACGGTACGCAAACGATCCATACCACCCAACGCGCGGACGGGAAATACATCCTCCGGGATAGCAGCTTGGGAGTGAGTATTGAGACTTACAATGCCAGTGGTAGTTATGGCGGTTACGGCGGCTACGGCGGGGAAGACTTTGTGGACGATGACAACTATTGGGACAACGTCAACGCTGCCCAGGATGAGGTGGCCACGGATGCCCACTTCGGAGCGGCGGCGACCTACGATTTCTTCAAGAGCAACTTTGGTCGCAACAGCTTCGATGATAATGGCAGTCCCCTGATCAGCTACGTCCACGTCGGGTTTGACTTCGTGAATGCCTTTTGGGATGGTACCGCGATGAGCTACGGGGATGGGGATGGCCAGATATCGGGCCCCCTGACCGCCATTGACGTCTGTGGTCACGAAGTCGCCCACGGGGTCACGCAGTTTTCGGCTGGTTTGATCTACGCCGACGAATCTGGGGCCCTCAACGAATCCTTTTCCGACATCTTTGGCAAGGCCATCGAAAAACTCTACACTCCCGATAAATTCAGCTGGATATTGGGCGAGCGCATGTTGCTCAACGGCTTTCGTTTTCGGCACATGGGCGATCCCTTTATCGTAGGCGATCCCAAGACCTACCGGGGCCTCAATTGGTACGAAGGATCGGAAGATGGGGGTGGGCTACACACCAATAGTGGGGTGCAAAATTATTGGTTTTATGCCCTCGTGGAGGGGGATGAGGGCTTTACCGAGTCTGGCTTGCCCTACGTGGTTCCCCAAATTGGGCTCGATGCGGCGATGCAAATTGCCTACCGCAACCTGACGGCTTATCTGACGCCCAGTTCCAATTACTACGACGCGCGGGAGGGCTCCCTACAGGCCGCGGCGGATTTGTACGGCTACTGCTCCGAGACCTACCTGGCCGTGGCCTCGGCTTGGTTTGCCGTGGGGGTAGGCTACGAAATTCGGGAAGATGACTTTGTGGTGGAGTTGCCCGAGGCTGGCCCCCTGGAATGCGACATCAGCGAGCTGGAGGTGGAACTCCTAATTTACAACAACGCCTGTAACTCCCTGCTGCCCCTGGGCACCGAAATTCCGGTCCGTTTTCAATTGGACGATGACCCGGTGGTCGAAGAAAATTTTGTTATCCCCTCCGAGCTGGGGCCCGGAGTGCGTCAGAGCTATACCTTTAGCCAGCCGGCGGACGTGGTCGGCTACGGCGAACACGTATTGCGCGTTTGGATAGATTGGGACGGGGATGTTTTCGAGGAGAATGACTATGCGGAATATACCTTTCTTAACCGGGCGGAGCAGGACAATGATTTTAGCCTGGTGAGTGTAACGAGTAATGAAGGCGTTTGTGGGGACAATGACTTGCGCCTCGTTTTTGCTGGCGCCCAGTACCAGGGCTGTTCCACCTTACCGCCCCGGGATATTCCCTACATCATGTCTTTGAAGGGGCTGGTGGAATTCGAAGTGCAAAATAGCTTTTTCCAGCTTTCTCCCTTCACTACCATCGAACTCATTCACGACTACATTTTCTCCGAATACGGATTTGGACACGGCACGATCAGCCTCGACTTTCCCAACGACTCCAACCCGACCAACAATACGGGTCGGTTTTTTATCGGTCGCTTGCGCGATTCGGGAGAGGGCTGGGCCGAAGATTTCAGCGCCAGCGGACTGGATTCCGCGCACTTCTCCATCCTGCCCCGATCGGAAACGCAAAACCAAATCCTCGAACTCAATGGCAATTACAGCCTAGCCACCACCGGTGGTACCATCCTCGACGCTGCGGACGAACTCAAATTCACGCCTACCGACGACCCCACGGCCCTGCTCCGGTTCAATAACGACTACACCACCCGGATGGACGTCTGTATCGATGTCCGGGGAATGAACAATCCCCACCTCTACGTCCGCCTGGCCCAAACCAATAATCCAAACGTCGACTACGAGCAATACGGTTTGGCCCCCGAGCTGTCTACCGTGATGGGCGTATTTGTCGACCGCCGCCAGTTGGACATCATCCACAACGAAAGCCCCACGAGTACGGTCGCCTTTGTGGAATACGAATACGACTTGAACGAATTTCGGAATGCGAGCCACAATTTTCAATTGCGGGGTTTGGCCCTCAGCCGCTCCACCGACGCCAATGGCAATATCCTACTCGATGGCGACAATAACCTGATCGATAAGGTGTGGATTGAAGATAAAATCAACGTGGGTACGCGAGATTTGGGGCAGCAGGAAGTAGCGCTGCTGGTACAGCCCAATCCCTCGGAGGGGCAGTTTACCCTGCGTCGCAAGGACGGAAAGGCCCTCGAAGGGGGACAGTGGCAGTTGTTTGACGCGGCGGGGCGTCAGCTGGGGACCCAAGCCTTACCGCGGCTCGGGGAATACCGCTTTGGAGCGGAGCTGCTTCCCGGCATCTACTTCGTCAAAGTGGTGGATGGTGCGGAAACGACCGTGCTCAAGATCGTCAAGCAATAGGCCATTGGTCCCGCCCCCGGCTAGTCTTGGCGGAGGGCGGGGCCAATTCACTCAATACAATACGATAAAATCGCCCAAGAACTGTTCTACCTCTTCGTCTTCAAATTCAATCTCCGCTACCCAGACGTAAACGCTACCACTGCTGGTATTGCCATTGACCAATCCATCCCAACCCGCCGTTCGTTGATCGACCGGGCTGTCGGTAGACTCAAAAACCAGGGCGCCCCAGCGGTTGTAGACGCGTAAGCTGCGGATCAAACCAAAATCCGGGCTTTGAATGTAGAAAAAATCATTGACCCCGTCCCCGTTGGGGGAGATGACGTTGGGAATGTAGAGCTTGCGTTTGTCTTCCACGATGACCCGTACCGTAGCGGAATCGCGACAGCTGCCATTGTCCACCAAAATCTCGTAAAGTGCCGTCTGTACGGGCGCCGCTACGGGATCGGGGCATTCCCGACAGGAAAGGGAAGTGGCAAAGGGGTCGGTCCAACGGATGAGGAGTTGGGAATCCGGTGGGGCGCTGTTTTGAATAATGGGCAACAACAGGGTGTCGCTCTCCCGGCGGATTACGATCTCTTCTTCGGGAAAACGCACCGAGATGTCGTCGCCCTGAATGACGGTAAAAAAGACAAAGGAATTGATACAACCATCGACGATGACCAATTCGTACTCGCCCGGTTCGCTTACCGCTCGGGTGCTGGCCTCCGATCCGTCGTCCCACAAATAGCTATTGCCGTAGGGACTGCCGTCGAGGAAGACGGTGGGTTTGGCACAGAGGGAAAACTCCAAAAACGTACTGTTGCTTTCCACCTCGTCCAGCACTTCGATCAAAGTCGTCTCCTGGAGTTCATCGAGGGGGTCAAAGGAAGTTCGGTTGTCACCCATCAAGGGGGGCAGACCGTCCAGGCGGGCCTGGTTGCTGTAGCTGCCCCGATCCACATCCCCGATTTCGACCCGAAGCCGGACGCTTGTCGACCCTTCGGGGAGGGTTACACCTTGGATGCGGAACGCTTCGGTAGGGAGCGGATCGACTTGACCGCCCAAGCCATTTTCCAGCACTTCTAAAACGGTAAACCCGGGAGGCAGTTGGTGGGAAAAGACCAAGTCGGGTCGGGGAAAGCCCGAGTCGTTGCCGAGGACGTACTCGTAGATCACCTCCGAGCAGGGAAGGGTCTCCCGGGGTTGGATGTCGTGTGCAATGTCGATGGTGTAGGGGCAGGAAGCTTGGCTGACGCTGTAGTCGACGACCACGGTTTGACAGCCACTACTGGCCACTAGTCGGTATTCGCCAGCCTCGCGAATGGTAAACTCCCGCTCGTTGGAGCCCGTACTCCACTCGATATCACTGCCGTAGATCGAAGCGTCGATGAGCACCTCCTCGTCGGTACAGATAAAGAATTCAAAATCGAGGCTGTCCTCATCAAAGCGGATAATGCGAACCACGGTACTGTCGCTGGGGCTGGCGGTACTGGGATCGTCAGAAACCAGATCGCCTCCCAGGGCGGGGTCCACGGCGCGCAGTTGCGCCTGACTCTTGTAGCCCCGGGCGGGGATATCGTCGCTCAGCACCCGAGCACTCACGCTGTCGACCCCAGCGGGAACGTCGATACCGGTGAGTACAAAGCTGGGATCACCCGGATTGGAATTGACCGAACCGCCGTAGGGGTTGGTGAGGAGGTCTTGGAAGGCAAATCCGGGGGGGAGCGCGTGCTCCAAGTCCAGCCCCGTCTGGGTGTTGCGGCTGGCATTAGCGATGGTATAAACGTAGTCGACTTCGGCACAAGGAAAGGTGATGGTTGGATCGACCGTAGCCCGGAGGGCAACCGTGTAAGGACAAGCCGTCGTCGCCACCACCTCCACGATACCACCGGAGGTGATGGAGCTCACTTCCCCCGTATTCTTATTGATGCCACCGTAGGAAAAGATAAATCCGTTAAAAATCGGACCGTAGCCAAAAAGGTCCCCGAAGGCGTCAAAGAAGAGGGCGCGGAGCTCGGAGTCGTCGTCGATGGCTTGGAGTGGGGTAGGCGTACCCCCACCGGAGGGGATGCGGACCACACTCCGGGATTCGGCATCGTAGCCGTAGAGCTGGCCGGTGTAGGGGTCGGTAGCCATGGCTTGCACGGAGATGGAAGGGCCGCTGAGGGGAACCAGTTGGCTGCTGAAGGTCGGGGAGTCCAGGTCGATGATGGTCATGCCCTGATCGCGGTCGTTGACGGAGCCGATCGTATAGTAAAAACGGCCATCGGGGCTGATGGTCCCCGTTTTGTATTCCAAGTTGCTTTGTAGATTGAGGGGGCCGAGGTCTTCGACGTTGCCCGTGGCGTCGATGCGGTACAGGCGGTGGTCGGTGGGGTGGATGCCGTAGAGGAGGTTGTCGCTACTGCGGTAGCCGATGGTTTGGAGGTCGACGCCGAGGTCGTCCCGGATGGTGCTAAAGGTAATCGCAGCGCTTTGGGGGGCCAGGCTGAGGCGCGCCAGCTCTCGGCCTTCGCGGATACAAAAGACCTGGCCTTCACAGGAAAAGGGAACCTGGGCACCGACTAGGGGAGGAAGGGCCAGCAGCAAGAGCAGCAGATTGCTGAGGGAAAGTAAACGTTTCACACACACAGGGTTTGGTTACGTTGCGCATCGACCACTGGCCGATCATTTAAAAATAACGAAAAATAGCAGCACAACCAATGACTCCCTGGTGTTTAAAGGCTTTTTGTCGTCCATCCCGTGCTTGGTAGGGGTATCATTGGTCTTCACCGAAGACTCTTCGGATTTTTTAAACGCCGAACCGCCCCGTCTTCTCCAGTTTGGGGCTATCTTTATACAAAAATCACTTTTGCTATGACTAAACCTAAAAAAATCAAAACCTACTATGCCCTGCTAATTGCTACTTTGCTCTTTTGGGGCGCTTGTAAAGAGGACGTCGAACTGCTGACCTTTTCGTATTCCACTACTTTGTGTAGCGATCCCTGGTGGCCCCACTGTACGGAGGCTACTGGTAGTGAATTCAACGACTGTATCCGCACCTTTATCGAGAGCCAGGGTATCGAGATCGAGTCGCTTGACCGGCGGTTGTTCGACCCCAACCCGATTCCCTGTGAGGCTTGTGGCTGTATGAGTGGCTGGGGCGTGGTGGTAAAGGCAAAATCTATTTACAGTGTGGAATTGGAGCTATTGGGCTTCGCAAAGTAATCCAGGTTGCGGCTCAAGTACCAGTAGGTGATCAGGGCGGCTCCGACATCCGCGATGGGAAAGGCGATCCAGATGCCGGTGAGTCCGAAGAAGCGGGGGAGGAGTAGCAGCAGGGGGAGCAAGAAAAAGCCCTGTTTGGTGAGGGCGAGTAGGAGGGCGGGTCTGGCCCTACCGATGGCCTGAAAATAAGCCGAACCGATGAGGTTGATGGCGATGAGGGGGGTGGCCAAAAAGGCGAGGCGCATGGCGGGCGGTCCTTCCCGCAGCAATTCCACATCCGTGGTAAAGATACCCACCAAAAAAGGAGCAAAGAGCAATACCAGTACAAAGATGCCACCCGCAATCAAAGTGGCCGACTTGATGGCCAGGGAAATGGCCCCCCGAACCCGATCCCACAACTGCGCCCCGTAGTTGTACCCCAAAATGGGGACGACCCCCTGGGTAATGCCCAGCACCGGGAAATTGGTAAACATCATGATCCGATTGATGATGCCAAAGACGCTCACCGCTCCCTCCCCACCGTAGGCAAAGAGCGAGTTGTTCAGTACGATCGACAGGACGCTGATCGTACCCTGCCGGGCTAGGGTCACCGAGCCGATGGCAAAGATTTCCTGGACGATATCGGTCCGGGGCAGCAACTGAGCGGGCCGCAAGCGCAACTCCGATTTTCCAAATACAAAAAACCACAGGGCGTAAAGCGCACTGGCTACGTAGGAAAGCGCCGTCGCCAGGGCGGCGCCCTCGATCCCCATATCCAACTTGACGATAAAGATGGGATCGAGGATGATGTTGGCCACGGCGGGTACGATGAGAATAAACATGGCGATTCGGGGAAAGCCCACCGCTCGGATGTTGTTGTTGGACATCATAGCCCAGGCGAGGAAGGGAACGCCCAACAGGACTATCCGGAAGTAGTTTTTGGCGGGTTCGAGAATGTCGCCCTTACCCCCAAAGGCGAGGAGGATTTCGTCGGTAAATTGAAGCCCCAGCCCCACCACCAGCACCGAGAGCAAGAGCGTCAGGGTGATCTGACTGCCAAAGGTCGCCGAGGCCAGCTCGGGTTCTCCCCGGCCGAGGGCCCGCGAGATAATCGAGGCGCCCCCCACTCCGATGGCCATGCCAATGCTCGAAATCAAAAAGGTGATAGGCATCACAATGGTGATGGCCCCGATACCCAGCGACCCAACCCAGCGACCGACGAAGATGGTATCCACAATACCGTAAATCGACATGATGAGAATACCGATGGCCGCGGGCACCGCTTGCGATTGGAGCAATTGGCGCATGGGAGCGGTCCCAAAATCTTCGGTAGCTGGCATAGAGTGATTTTAGTGGAGGCCGTACGGTGGAAAGTTCTATTGGAATAACTCGGAAATATCCTCTTTTGTTAAGCTTTTCATGAAACTTTCGTCGGTGTGGATGATATCGGAGGCAATTTTGAGTTTTTTCTTCTGGTAATTTAGGATTTTCTCCTCCACGGTCCCCTTGCAGATCATCCGGTAGGCGATGATGTGCTTGTTTTGTCCGATCCGGTGGGTCCGGTCGATGGCCTGACTTTCCACGGCGGGGTTCCACCAGGGATCAACGAGGTAGACGTAGTCGGCCGCGGTGAGGTTGAGACCCGTCCCCCCGGCCTTGAGGCTGATGAGAAAAACCCGACAGCTCTCGTCTTCCTGAAAATGATTGACGGCGCGTTCGCGAGCCCGGGGCGTCGTCTGTCCGTCGAGGTACTCGTAGGACAGCCCCTGCTGCTCCAGGCGGCGGCGGATAATCTGTAGCATCTTGACAAACTGGGAAAAGACCAAAATTTTGTGGCGGCCCGTTTTTTCCGTAATCTGACTCATCAATTCCTTGATCTTGATGCTCTCCTTGCCGTAGTCCTCCTCGTCGTTGAGCAATTCGGGCGAATCGCAAATCTGACGTAGCTTTAGCAAACCCTCCAGAACAAACAGCTTGCTGCGTTGTAGGCCCTCCTCCTCGATCTTGCTCATCAGGTAGTCCCGGTAGCGATTGCGATAGGCATCGTACACCTGGCGCTGTCCGGCCTCCATGGTACAGTAGAGGTAATCCTCTACCTTGGGCGGCAACTCGCTGGCTACCTGCTCCTTGGTCCGGCGGAGTACGAAGGGCTTGATGAGGCGTTGTAGCTCGGCGGCGCGCTCGCGGTCCCCCTCGCCATCGATGGGTTTGGAGAAGTTCTCCTTGAAGCCCTGCTGGCTGCCCAGGAAACCGGGATTGAGGAAGTTGAGCTGGGCGTAGAGGTCAAAGGTATTGTTCTCGATGGGGGTACCGGTCATGGCCAGCTTGTTGCGGCCCCGCAGCAGACAGACGGCTTTGTAGCGCTTGGAGGAGGGGTTCTTGATGGCCTGGGATTCGTCGAGGACGATGTAGTTGAAGCGAATGCGGTTGAACAACTCCAGGTCGTTGGCCGCCAGGCCGTAGGTCGTAATGATTAAGTCGTAATCGAGCAATTCGCGGAAATCCGTCGTCCGATCAATGCCGTGGTGAATTTTATAACGAATCTGGGGCGTAAACTTTTCGATTTCATTTTCCCAATTGAACAGCAAGCTGGTGGGCACCACCACCAAATTGACCCGATCGCGATCGTT
>CALCCH010000597.1 GCA_937899855.1 uncultured Saprospirales bacterium
GGGGCGATGTTTCGTCGTCCGTGCCGATTAACTACGCATACGTCACCGGCCGGCTCTTTACAGTGCGGTCTAATGTAATAGCAAGCCATTGCAGTTTGACTTTTGCAAAGTCAATAAGCTCGCTATTACATGACCGCTTGGAGTGGAGCCCTCCGGTCGGAAGCTTGTACGAAGTCGCGTCGGGTGCTTTCCCCTTTTCTTTGCTTACTACTTAAAACCGCCATACCGCCGTGAGTGAACAACCGAGAACCCGTCAGGAATTGTACGATTTAATCCGCAGCAGTTCGCGGGAGGAGTTTATTCTCCTGGAGATGCAGCGCTTGGGCTTTTGGCAGCGCAATGCCGATCAGCCCAGCCTACCCGCTTATCTGATCGAACGCAAAACCGAATTGCAAAAGGAGTTGCGGGAACTCAGCGCCCGCCAACGCAAGCTGGAGGACCCCGAAAAGCTGCTGGCCGAATACCGCAAAAAGCGCATGGCCGAATCGCGGGAGCAGCAGCGGCTCAACCGGGAAAAGCGCGAACGCGACCGCCAACTGCGGACCCAGCTGTGGGAACGACGCAAGCAGCGCGAAATCTTGTACCTGGGTGAGGAAGTCTCCAAAGGGTTGTCCAATAAGGCCAGCCTGCCCGAGCGCTTGCAACGGTACCAACTGCCCGATTTCAGAGATGCCGAAGCCCTGGCCCAAGCCATGCAGATCAGCGTGGGGGAACTGCGCTTTCTCGCCTATCACCGCCGGGTCAGCAAGGTCAACCACTACCAGCGTTTTTACCTGCCCAAGAAATCGGGTGGCCAGCGGTTGATTTCCGCTCCGATGCCCCGCCTCAAAGCCGCCCAGTACTGGATCATGGAGCACATTCTCCAACGGGTTCCCATCCACGAAAAAGCCCACGGCTTTGCACCCGAGCGCTCCATCCTGAGCAATGCCCGGGATCACGTGGGTCAGGAACTGGTCCTGAATTTCGATTTTAAAGACTTTTTCCCCACCATCAACTACCCACGGGTCAAAGGCCTGTTCAAAAACCTGGGCTACTCCGATCACATCGCTACCATCCTCAGCGTCATTTGTACCGAACCCGAAGTACAAAAGGTCGAGCTGGATGGGCAGCACTACTTCGTGGCGCGGGGGGACCGCAAATTGCCCCAGGGTGCCCCCAGCAGTCCGGTCATCACCAACATCCTCTGTTACCGTTTGGACCGGCGACTGAGTGGGGCGGCTCAAAAACTGGGCTACGCCTACACCCGTTACGCCGATGACCTCAGCTTTTCGGCCTCGGGCGAGGCCGCCCGCGACTGGGCCAAGCTCAAATGGCGCATCGAGCGGATTAGCGAGGACGAGGGCTTTAAGCTCCACCCCGATAAGTTTCGCCTCATGCGGCGGGGCGGTCGCCAGGAGGTGACCGGCCTAGTCGTCAACGATCAACTCGGTGTGGACCGCCGGACGCTGCGCAAGTTTCGCGCCCTACTGCACCAGATCAAACGCGATGGTTGGGAGGGTAAAAAATGGGGCAGCAGCCCCAATGTACTGGCGGCGGTATGGGGCTACGCCAATTTTGTCCGCATGGTCAAGCCCGAACAGGGGCAGCGGTTTATCGATACATTGAAAAGCCTGACCCCGCCCAAGAACAAGCCATCCCAGGGACCAAAACTGGATTTTAAATGGCCCAAAAAAGCTACCGACACCTCCCAAGCGAATCGAGATCAGGATCAGAAAAAAGATCGGGACAGGCCCCCGAAAAAGGATCGGGACAGGCCATTCTGGAAACTGTGGTAAAAAAGAAGACGCAGTGGGGCCTGGCTCCACTGCGTCGTTGGTGAGGGGCTCGAGAAGGATAAGTGGCCCCTCGCTCGGAAGGACTCAGCCCTTTAGTACCGCCAGGGGGGAAAGCTCCACCACAATCTCCGCCAGGTCCTTTTGATTTTCCATTACCACATTGATGTCTTTGTAAGCACTCGTGGCTTCGTCCAAATCTTTGACGTGACGGATAGAGTGGATGACGCCCCGTTCGTTGAGCAAGTCGATCTCGGTCTGGAGGTCCAGCTCGCGCCGGGCTTGCTTGCGACCCAATTTACGACCCGCTCCGTGGGAACAGGAATTGAAGCTCTCGGGATTGCCCAAGCCCCGAACGATGTAGGAGTGGGTTCCCTGCGAGCCCGGAATCATCCCGAGTTCGTCGGTGAAGGCCCGGGTTGCCCCTTTGCGGTGGACGAGTACCGTTTCGCCGTAGTGCGCTTCCCAAGCCGCAAAGTTGTGCGATTTGTTGATGATTTCGCCGTGGTCAAAGTCTCCCAGGACCTGCCGTAGGGCTTCTACCAAGCGGGTCATCATCAGCTTGCGATTGGCGTAGGCAAAGCGGACGCAGTAGTCCATCTCGCGGAGGTAATCCTTGGCCACCTGGGTCTCAATGGGCAGGAAAGCCAAGGATTACCTCCGCGAGATGGACAAGCGGAAGAGCACACGTCTGA